>JAQSYC010000073.1 GCA_029256345.1 Clostridia bacterium
ACCGCCTCTATATCCAGTTCAATGTCTCTGATCTCCGCTTTAATGCTATTGTATCTGTATAACATATCCTCTATCTCTTTATATCTTTTCATGACATAACCCCTCTTTCACCTTGTATAAAATCACCTTGTTATTGGCATATTAACATTGACATTTAATAGCAATTAATCTATTATATAGTCATAAGTTTTACTAGATAATTTTCATGTATTTATTTTTTAGATTTTATTATTGCTAATTTACATGATTATTTTCATTTAAATCATATTATAAACACATATTACATGATTATTTTCTAGTAGTCAATATTTTACATGATTATTTTCATCTATTTTATAAAACGTGTGAGGGGATAAAAAATGACTCTGGTAGAAAAAATTCGATCTTTGGCTAAAGAAAAAGGATTAAGTCTTCCAAAATTAGAAAGTGAATTAGGATTAGGAAATGGCACCATCAGCAGATGGAATAAAAGCTTTCCAAATACAGATAAGCTTGAAAAGGTAGCTGATTATTTTCATGTCTCTCTTGACTATTTATTAGGCAGATCTTCTCAGCTTTGCAGAGATATGCAACGGATTGAAACGGCAAGAAATAAAATGTCAAAAGACGACCAAGAAAGAATGATGAAAATATTAGAGCTGAGCTTTAATGACTATTTTGAGGAGGATTAGCTTTGATTAATAGGGTAAGATATAGATATATAAGTGAAACAGTTGGAAAATTACTTAAAGACTGTAATATAGATAGACTCCCTGTTGACCTTGAAAAAATACAGTTTATATTTAATCACATTAAAAAATGCAAATTCATACCCTTCTCTCTCCAAATGGAGAAGTACCATTTAACTAAAGAACAGGTTGCTGTCATGGCAGGCAGCTTTGACGCCAGTTGCAACTATAGCACTGACACTGGCAAGTATCTTATCTTCTATAATGATGTGGACGAACAAATTATTAACAGCAACAGACATCGCTGGAATATGGCTCACGAAATAGGCCACATGGTATTGGATCACAATAAACTATGCCAGGTTGTTAGATTATCTAGAAGCACTAAACCAAAGGCTGAATTAGAGATTTTAGAGCTTGAAGCAGATCACTTTGCTACATTACTGTTAGCACATCCCATCTTGCTCAGTGCTTTAAATATTGTTACTCCCGAAGACATAAAAAAGCATTGCTTGCTGTCCCATAGCGCTGCACTGTCTGTTTTTAATTATTATACTATTTGGAATGGTTTTTCATCCCATTATCATTCCGACAAAAAGGTATTAAATCAATTTAAAAATTTTTTGAATACCAAGACCTGTGTGTACTGTGGCCATACCTTTGCTTATCCTCATATCAATTACTGCCCCAAATGCTGCTGTGACATTCTATCAGATGGAGACTTTGATGCTGTTCAATCTCCTCTAGTACTAAATGAATACTTTCAGTTACACGGCTGCCTTGAGTGCGGCAATACATATATACCGTATAGTGACAGCTATTGTTCCAAATGCGGAGAAGAGATTGAATTCAATGAACAACCTAAATCCGAACCTCTGTGGCTAAAATATAAATCTGGTTACTATTGATGCTTCATTTAGGAATGAGTTTATCTTTATGAAATTTTAGATTAAAAAAAAGGAGTCACTGTAAATGCCTATACAGTGGCTCCTTTTTAAGGTGCTTGACCTCAAAGTTCCCCATTTAGTGGAAGTCTTCCTTTTCTCCAACAATAAATTTAGTACAACTGTCTATGTTCTCATAAGAAATGGCTCTATCTGACTTCACAAATCATTCCACTTTTAAAAACGTATCGAATGATACATCTAAGACTCAATGTCATCAAATTAAGCCTTGCGGACCTCCTATAGATACCCTTTTACCCTGCAATCCATGGTTTTTGAATCATGTCTTTGAGGCTACTATAGCTATTCTTTAATTTAAGAATCTGCAGTTCGATTTCTTGTTTTTTAGCTTCTTGCTTGTCATATTCAAGTACACTAATCATACCTGCTTGATACTTTAACTCCGCTGACCTAAGGGTCTTATCCAGTACCTCCAGCTGTGACTTCAGCCCGCTTATTTGATCCTCTAAACTTAGAAGTGATGTATAATGATTAATGAGGGTTTGCTTTAAGGTGGTCTGCGTGTCTTCTAACTCAAGCACAGCTGTATCTGCTGCAGTTTTTGTATTCAGGTAATTTGCGTAAAATGGGGTTGGATCGTCATCCTTGATGATATTGTCCTGTTCAAATTTGGCCATTTCTTTATCGTATTGAAGATAGGTGCCTATTTTACTATTGATGTAACCTTCTACTAGTCCTTCTATCTTAAAAGGTTCATAGCTGATGGTTTCTTCTAGGCTATAATCTGCCATATCTTTGCCTGTGAGCACTTTAAAATATAGCTTTGTATTTTGCAGTTCCTCTTCTTTGGCCTTTATACTTGTTTTTAAAGTCTCTATCTCATTTTGTTTGCTTTCATAAAGCACGGGATTCATTAATCCCTTTTGGCTTTTTAACTCTGCCTGCCTAAGCTCTTTTACACTTATCCCAATACTTTTATGCATTGCTTCGATTTCATTTTCTAATACAATCATTGCATTGTATTTACTAGTAATGTCACTGGTTATACGGTCTTCTATGAGCTGCTTTTGCTGCTCATTTTTTGCTTTTTTTAGATAAATGCTTTGATACTGATAATAATCGGCTCCTTGACTCACTTTCATTTGCTCTTTTAAAGCTTCATATTGATTGCTGTTAACCGCTGCCTGATTGCTATAGCTGATAGCTGATTGTACAGCCACCTCAAGTTTTAAAATAGGCTTTTGTTCTGTAGCATAAGCCGGTATGGCTAGCAGCGCTATTGTACTTGCTGCCACGATCATCAGCTTCGTTAGATAGGCTTTCACTTTACTTCTCACATAATCACTTCCTTTGTTTGGATCGTATCATTGTATTTTAAGACTGCTATTTGGCATCATCTGGCAAACTATAAGCCACTTTCATGCCTTCTTTTAAAAACCCCTCTGGGTGGGCCGCTAATAGCTCTCCTTCTTGAACCTGCTCCACTTCCACCTCTGTGCCATTATTTAAGCCCAGTGTTATATTTCTTTTTTCAAGGGTACCATCTTCCTTAATAACATAGACATAGGCGGATTCAATAGGGTCCTTCATAACTGCTGATAAAGGAACCATACACACCTCTTGTTTCATATGGGTGATCACTTCTACTCCCACTATAAAGCCCGGTTTCATGACGTTCCCTGTATTTGAAACTTCTATTTCAATAGGAATATTTGTATTCATTAAACTGTTATCTATGGCTGCTGCTTCAGGAGCTACTTTTGTAACCTTCCCGCCAAGCTCTATGGTTTCAGAACCAGTATATCTGATTTTGGCCTCTAAGTCTACTTGCAAATCTGCTGCATAATAAGGTGCTATGACCGACTTGATGACCAGTTTACTTGGGTCTATTATATTGACAAGTGCACTTCCTTGTACCACAGGCATGCCTTCTTTTGTTGGTACCTCTGTAATCACCCCATCAATAGGTGCTGTAATCTGTGTCCCTGACTTCTCTAGGTCATTTCTGGCATTAAAAATCTGTGTTTGTAGATTCTTAATTTCTGCTTGTTTGACTGTAATACTCTGCTTTTTATTTGGGTCTTGTATTTGATTAAGCAGCACACCTAGATTGTATTCTGCTGTCTTTTTTTGAAGTCCTGCCGCTTCTATTGATTTTTGTAAAGATGTGATAGAAGCCTTAGTATTTTCTGCCTTTTGTTCAAGGTCAGTCAGCTTAGTTTTTGCATCATCCATTTCCTTTTGTGAAATAAGCCCCTCACTCAGTAACTGCACCGCTACTTCATAATCTTTCTTTTGATTTTTTAAATCTCTTTCAAAATTTTCAAAATTTGTTTTGGCTGTGTCTAACTGATCTTTTGCATCTTGCTCAGCTTTTTGTGTCTGCACAACAGCCGCCTGAGCATTTAAGATTTCTCTTTCTGAGCCTCCCGTTATGAGCTGCTCAACCGCCTCCTGTGCCGCTTTGAGCTGAAGATCCAATGCCTCCAACTGTTTTTTTGTTTTTTGCTGGGAGTCTGTATCTAAAGTAAGAATCACTTCACCTTTTTTTACTGTCTCTCCAACTTTCTTATGTATCCCTATGATTTTGTTATTAGCTTCTGCATAAATAATATGTGTATCTTGTGCTTCTAGTTTGCCGTTTGTTGAAATCTTGGTTTGTAAAGTACCTTTTCTGACTCTTTCTGTATTTATCCGCACACCGTCTTTAAATCCACTCAGTTTTTCTTGTGTATTGGGTTTTTTGGCAACTGTTATGCCTGCTAATGCAGCTACCGCTAGTATAACTAAAAGACTTATCCAAAGCTTTTTATTTTTCATACTGACCTCCTGTTTTTAGATAGGGCAAGCACGAAGACTTGCCCTGTATTGATGACTCATGGTCCTCTATATTATTTTAAGTGAATCTTTACCTTAGCGTTCATCCCTAATATAAGAGGTCGTTCATTATCACTATATAAAGCAATTTTTACTGGAATAAGCTGTGTTACCTTTGTATAGGTTCCACTTGTATTAAAGCTCATGGTTTGTGAAAAAGCTGCCGGTGTGGCTGCTCCAATCTCTTTAATATACCCGCTAAAAGCCAGTTCTGGATAAGCATCTATTTTAACATCTACTTTTTGTCCCTCAACTATTTTTGAAATAGAAGTTTCCTCTATATTGGCACCAATATACGTGTTATCCGCATCGGCTATAACCGCCAGCTCCATGCCTGGGGCGATGACTTGGTCTACAATAACATTTGATCTAACGATTTCCCCTTTAATGGGTGCTTTGATAGGCATAGCATTTTCCTGAACGCCTAACTCAGTATTTTTCTCAATAAGGTCTCCTTCTTTAACATACCATTCCTTTAACTGCCCTGTATAAGCAGAAGTAATGGTCACCATCTTTGCCGTTATCTTAGCATTATCTGTCACCAGGTAATTTTTATCTTGATAATAGCTATAATAAATCCCTCCTATTCCTGCAATAATCACAATACTTATTACTAGTAGTAATATTTTTTTAAACTTTTTCATATCGCTTCCCCTTCCTAATCATTAACCTACTTGTGTTGTATCAAATTGGCTGTTATACAAATCTGCATAAAAACCGCCCCTGACCAAAAGCTCTGTGTGACTACCTTGTTCAACAATGTCGCCATCCTTCATAAAGAGAATAAGATCTGCGTCTCGAATAGTTGACAACCTGTGGGCGATAACAAAACTTGTTCTGTCTTTCATAAGGTTCTTCATAGCCTTTTGTATCAATACTTCTGTCCTTGTATCAACTGAACTTGTTGCCTCATCAAGAATGAGAATTTTGGGATCTGCTAAGATGGCCCTAGCGATTGTTAACAGCTGTTTTTGTCCCTGGGAAATATTGTTGGACTCCTCATTTAGGATCATATTGTAGCCGTCAGGCAGTGTGTGAACAAAAGTATCCACATGGGCTGCTTTAGCTGCTGCCATAACCTCTTCATCCGTTGCCTCCAATCTGCCATAACGAATGTTTTCCATAATGCTCTCATTGTAGACCCAGGTCTCCTGCAGTACCATACCAAACATCCCTCGCAGGTCACTTCGTGTAAACTCACGGATATCGTGCCCATCTATCTTAATGCTGCCCTCATTGACATCATAAAAACGCATTAAAAGCTTAATCATTGTACTTTTACCTGCACCAGTTGGACCCACAATTGCAACCTTGTAACCGGGTTTAATCTTAGCTGAAAAATCATTGATAATAATCTTGTCAGCATTATATCCAAAATGTACATTATTAAATTCTACTACCCCATCGACTTTCTCAAGTTTTACAGGGTTTTCTGCCTCTGGCACTTCTTCTTCTTCTCCTAAAAACTCAAAAACTCTTTCTGCAGCCGCTGCTGTTGCCTGCAACGTATTTGAGATGTTGGCCAGCTGACTCATAGGTTGTGTAAAAGATCTCATGTATTGAATAAAGGCCTGAATATCTCCTACATCAATTGTTTTCTTCACCGCAAGATACCCACCTAAAATACAGACCGCAACATACCCTAAGTTACCTATAAAGGTCATAATGGGCATCATCATCCCTGATAGAAACTGAGACTTCCATGCCGATCCAAAAAGTTTATCATTATAGGTGCTGAACTTTTCAATAGAATCTTCTTCTCCATTAAAGGCCTGCATCACATTGTGTCCTGAGTAAGTCTCTTCAACATGACCATTAATATGTCCTAAGTATTCCTGCTGCTCCTTAAAGTACTTCTGAGAATACTTAATAACAAGGATTACAAATGCCATGGACAACGGAACGATGATGAAAGCAACCAATGTCATGAGCACACTTATAGAAAGCATCATGATTAAAACACCTACTACAGTGGTCACAGAGGTAATAATCTGTGTTAAACTTTGATTTAATGTTTGACTGACTGTATCCACATCATTTGTAATACGGGAAAGCACTTCTCCGTGGGTTCTGCTGTCAAAATACTTAAGCGGCATTCTATTAATCTTCTCTGAAATATCCTTTCTAAGCTGATAGGTTACCTTCATAGAAATACCTGACATAATCCATCCTTGAACATATGAGAAAACTGCTGAGACAACATAGAGGATGACCAAGATGATAATACAATTTCTAATGTAATCAAAATCTGTTAAAAGCTCCATCCCACTGGCCCATGCAATAAGTCCTTCAAATAATTTAGTTGTCGCCTTACCTAAGATTTTTGGCCCTAAAATAGAAAAGACTGTTGAAATAACTGCAAAGCAGATAACAATAATAATAGAGACATTGTATTGATTTAAATACTGAATGAGCTTCTGCATGGTACCCTTAAAATCACGGGCTTTTTCCCCTTGCATTTGTATGCCGCCCCCTGGACCCATCGATCCACGCTTTGGCTGGTCATGTTTTATATGATTGTTTTTTTCACTCATGCTCCAAGCTCCTCCTTCGAAAGTTGTGATAAGGCAATTTCCTTATAAACTTCACAATTCTCCATAAGCTCTTTATGCTTTCCTATCCCTGCGACACGCCCCTCATCCAGTACAATGATCTGCTCTGCCTGCATGATGGTACTTATTCTCTGTGCAACAATGAGCAGGGTGCTGTTTCCTGTCTCAGCTTTCAGTGCCTGACGAAGCGCTGCATCTGTTTTGAAATCAAGTGCCGAAAAGCTATCATCAAATATATAAATAGGTGCCTTTTTAACCAACGCACGGGCTATGGAAAGCCGTTGTTTTTGTCCTCCTGATACATTGGTTCCGCCCTGAGAAATTTCAGTCTTATAGCCCTCGGGTTTTGTGTTGATGAATTCTGCTGCCTGTGCAATATCAATAGCAGCTTTGAGTGTCTCTTCTTCTGCATTTTTATCTGCGTAGTAAAGATTGCTCTCAACCGTTCCTGAAAACAAAATACCTTTTTGAGGAACATACCCTATTTTATCTCTTAAATCATGTCTGCTGACATCTCTGATATCTATCCCATCTACTAAAATCTGCCCTTCAGATACATCATAAAAACGAGGTATCATTAATCAGTGTGGACTTTCCGCTTCCTGTGGACCCTATAAAAGCTGTGGTCTGCCCCGGCTTTGCCGTAAAATTGATATGTTGAAGCACGTCTTCCTCAGCTCCTGGATACCGAAAACTGACATCTCTAAACTCTACAGTTCCTTTAAAATCCTTATGAAAAGCTCTCAGCTCTTCACGGTCTTTGATAACAGGCTCTGTTTCCAAGACCTCTGCAATACGCTGCGCCGAAACTGAGGCTCTTGGTATCATAATAAACATAATGGCTAACATGACAAAAGACATGATAATTTGCATAGCATACTGCATAAATGCCATCATATCTCCAACTTCCATCTTAAAGGCTGAGATTTGTTTGGCTCCAACCCATACAATCAGTACTGTTACTATATTCATAATAAGCATCATAGCTGGCATCATCACAACCATCGTACGATTTACAAAAAGATTGGTTTCTGTCAGTTCACTATTTGCTTTATCAAAACGCTTTTCTTCAAACTTTTGTGTACTGAAGGCTCTTATCACCAACATTCCCGTCAGATTTTCCCGGGTCACCAAATTGAGTCTGTCCGTAAGGTTTTGTATAATCTTAAACTTGGGAATAGCCACTGTAAACATCAATCCAATAAGTCCTAATAAACAAAAAATGGCCAGTGCAATAATCCATGACATGGAGACATTCTCAGAGAGTGCCTTAATAAGGCCTCCAATACCCATAATCGGTGCATAAAAAATCATTCTTATCATTAAAACCATAAGTGTTTGTATTTGCGTAATATCATTGGTTGTTCTTGTAATAAGCGAAGCGGTCGAAAACTTGTCAAATTCATTATTAGACAGATTTTGAACCTTTTTAAATACATCCATTCTCAGATTTTTTGAGAGCCCTGCAGCTATTCGTGCAGCCAAAAAACCTACTATAACTGTACTGGCTGCACTGATTAATGCTACCCCCAGCATACCGACTCCTTTTTGAAGGATATAAGCAGAGTCTCCATTTGTAATTCCCTTATTAACAATTTCTGACATAAAGTCTGGCATTGCTAAATCACACATCGCCTGCACAAATAATAAAATAATTGCAATACCTAATGTCAGACTAAACGGCTTTAAATATTTTGCAAGTTTCAACATCACGTCTTGCCCCTTTCCAGTTTATCCATTGACTGTGCCCTATTAAGGCTTGTAAATAGACTTTTTAATAATATTCATCTGAAATAAAAACATCTCGATTGTTTCCTGCCCCTGTCCACATTCTTTGAAATAGTGTGCAATACTATGCAATAAAACATTATTCATCATTTTAAGTACATAAATAAGTTCCTTATGACCTTGTAGCGTTAGCCTTGACTCATCGATATGGCTTATAAGATGCTCTAAAAATTTATCATGGTTTTGCCTAAAGGATTCTGTAAAAGAATCTTTTATTTTATCATTCATATTTAAAAACACATTTTTAAATAAGCTTGTATTTTCATCTCTTGTAAGAACCTCTATGAAATAATAAAACAATTCAATAAAGGTCTCAACAATATCTCCACCACTTTCTTTTAAACACTTATCTGTTTTTTCTGCAACTCTTTTGCCCATATTCTTCATCATAAAGATAAATAAGTCTTCCTTGTTTTCAAAATATTGATAAAAGCTTCCCCTTGGAATCTGTGCTGTTTTAATAATATTAGCAATCGCTGCTTCTTCAAAAGATACTCTCGAAAATTCTAGTCTCGCTGCTCTTAAAATATTACGTTTTTTTTCTTCCGGCAAATTAAAGAAGGTTTGCTTTGGCATATTCTTTCTCCTTTCATCATGACACCGTGTCATAATGGCTATTATATATGACACTGTGTCATATAGCAACTGTTTTTTTAAATTCATAAATAGAAATTATTTCAATATGATTTAAGAAATCTACAAAAAAATTGTCCGCCCTTTAGACACATAGCCTAAAAAGCAGACAATATAAAAATTTTTATAAGAAATTATAATTAAAAATCCATAAAAGGTAGATGCCACTGGTACTTAGCTAACTCAATATTCCCATTTGTATCCACCTTAACCCCTTCCATCTCTAGAAGTGTTTTTTGCTCATGATAAGCTTCATCTGTTTTTAGCGCAATCTGCCCTTTTGAATTAATGATACGATACCAGGGAAGGTTGTGCTTGTGGCTCATTGAATGAAGTATACGGACAACTTGGCGTGCAGCCCTCGGATGCCCCGCAAGTCCTGCAATCTGTCCATAGGTCATGACCCTGCCTTTGGGAATATTTAATATAATGTGAATCACTTTTTCCGTAAAAGGTGTCATAGATAGG
>JAQSYC010000341.1 GCA_029256345.1 Clostridia bacterium
GGGCTTCTACGATGGAAAGACTGCCCCCGTAATGTCCAAAGCCCAGATGATAAAGGGATTTTATAAGGTTTAATCTTATTTTTTTAGCGAACAACTCTACACTTTTGATTTCATTTTGATTCATAAGCTGTGTATTCATAACCTTTGCACCCCTATTCATAGCTATCCGGGCGAGGGATAAACTTTTCCCTTCGCCCGGAATATCACCCTTTTATTCTATTTACTTAGTCTTTTTAGGCTGTACATAAGTCGCTATAATCATAATGGCAAGTACTCCAAATACCAAAGCCGTTGCCACCACTGAGCCAAACTGCCCTGCTTTCCCTAGGGCAAAGCCTGTAGCAATAAAGTCTAGGTCAGAGAAAGTCGTCCCCGCATACCCTAGATCTCCAAGAAGAGGCATAATGAGCAGCGGCGCAAAGGTGAGAAGCAGTCCGTTAACAAAGGAACCAAAAACCGCCCCTTTTACACCACCGGTTGCATTGCCAAATACCCCCGCAGTGGCCCCGCAGAAGAAATGAGGTACAACACCAGGCAGGATAATGATGCCTCCTGTTATAACTAGTAAAAACATCCCTACTATGCCCCCAATAAAGCTAGAGAAAAATCCAATAAGTACAGCATTAGGTGCAAAAGGATAAACGACTGGGCAATCAAGAGCTGGACGTGCATTTGGAATTAACCTTTCAGAAATGCCTTTAAATGCTGGAACAATTTCAGCAAGAATCAGACGAACACCCTGAAGAATAATATAAACACCTGCTGCAAACTGAATACCTTTTATCATCGCAAATACGATAAAGTTGGTACCACCGCTTAAATTGGCCTGAACATACTCTGCCCCGCAAAAGAGCGCTAAAATCACATAAAAGATGACCATCGTAAGTGAAATAGAAACTGAACTGTCACGGAGAAAAGCCAAAGATTTGGGGAAATTAAGGCTTTCCAATCATGGCCGATGCCCAGTAACCTATTGTGCTAAAGTGACCAAAGGCCACATCGTCCGTTTTGGTCAAAATCTTCATTGTGGGCTGTGCCATTGCAGGGAAAAGAACCATCACAATACCGAGGGCAACAGAACCTACTACAACCGTCATTGTAGGATTCATACCTATAGTGAGCAGAATAACCCCTATCATACATGCCATGTAAAGCGTATGGTGTCCAGTTAAAAAAACATACTTAAACCGGGTAATACGTGCAATTAAAATATTGGCTATCATACCAAAAAACATAATAAGCGCTGTAATCTGTCCATAGTCCCTTAATGCGACAGCAATAATAGCCTCATTATTGGGAACGACTCCTTGGGTATGAAAAGCCGTTTGAAACATCGCGCCAAATGGTCCTAAAGAGGTCACAATAACATCAGCCCCAGCTGACAGTACAATAAACCCCAGAAAAGATTTAACCGTCCCTCTTACGACGTCTGATGTAGGTTTTTTCTGAAGGACAAGTCCAATAAGTGCCATAACAGCAACTAAAACAGCTGGTGTAGAAAGAATTTCTTGAATAAAATTTAAAACGATCATCTCTTCACTCCTCCCAAAATAAATCAATACGCCCTATGAACTAAATGATGTTTCGCTCCTTAAGGACTGCGGATATCTTTTCCTTTAATTCTTTTTTATCCAGTAGATTATTAAGTTCTACTACATGATCTAGATGCTTCATAGCCATGGCAATATCTCTGCCCGCTATAAAGATATCCGCTGCCCCCGGAGTCGCTGCTCCTAGATCACTATGCTCTACCTCAACACGTTCAGCACCTAGTTCCTTTAAAATACTCTTGATGTTCATCTCAACCATAAAGCTGCTGCCAAGACCGGTACCACATACTGCTAAAATCTTCATGTAAGTCCCCCCTTTTCTTTATTCTGACACTTTCTCCAGCATCTTAAGTACCTCTTGCGTGGTACTGCAGGCCATCAATTCTTCCCGTGAATAACTATCACTCAGCAGATTTGACAACTGAGCCAACGCCTTTAAATGGGTTTTATTATCCGTTGCTGCCAGAGTGATTAGAATCTTAACAGCTTTCTCAGGGTCATCCAGCACATTCACCGGTTCCTTTAATTTTAGAAAACTCATCCCCATCTTCAGCACCCCAACCTTGTTTTCAGCATGTGGGATGGCTATCATTGGACAGATTACAATATAAGGCCCATGGGTTTTTACATTGGCAATCATAGCTTCCACATAGGATGCCTCAATAGACCCATTTTCTAAAAGTGGCTGCGCCCCAAGCCAGATGGCCTCTTCCCAGTGAGAAACATGGTCGACTAACTGGATGGTGGCTTCAATAAGTAAGTCTTTAAGCACAGGTAACCCATCCTTTCTCTCGAATTTATACTTTGAATCCAATTGTTTTTGTAGTGCCTCAGTCAGTCCTTCTAAGTCAAATGCCTATCCCTGTTCTCTTGAGTCCAAATACAGCAGAATAGACCTCTTCAGACAAGGTGAGTTTTTCAGTCGCTGTCAAAATGGGAGATATGATAAATACATGTTTATCCGGCCTATTCAAAATGCTTGGGGTAGAAGTAAATATGATATCGTAGCTTTCGGGCAAAATACGTCCAAACTCCTCTAAATTGCACGGATCTAGAAATACAATCTCCAAAAACATTTTTTCCAGCTGCTTTTTCATCATAACTGAACTTGCCAGCCCATTCTGGCAGACGATAACCGCCCGTTTCCTCATTTTATCTGGTTCATAAGTATCCAGCATTGCCAGCAAGTGAATAGCTATATACCCAATCTCATCATCGGGAATAAAACAATCTACATAATCTGAGAGCGGCTCCAAAAGCAGCCTGCAGATTGAAAACATATCCCCATAATCCTTTTTAAT
>JAQSYC010000074.1 GCA_029256345.1 Clostridia bacterium
TATGATGACGCTATGATGGTAAAGATAGAAAATATGCGGGTTAATGAAAAGGAAAGCCAAAAGATTTATACAACCTATGAGGTACTTGAAAAACTAGCTAAGACTTTAGATAAAGCTGATTTAAGCAAAGAAGATAAGGCCTATTTAACCCTTATAAAAGAACCTGTCAATGTATTAGGTAAACTCAATATACAAGGGGAATATTTTATATTTCCAATGCTGAATCAGAAGCAGGAAACTCAAGGAGAAATTTATTTCTTTAAACCCAAAAAAGCAACAACAAAAAACAAAAACAACTTATATGTTGTTTTAGCTTTAAATTTTCCGAATATAAATGATATAGAGTTACATATTCATAAGCAAGATAAAAAGATTAGGATGACTATTCATGTTGGCTGTGAGGAGATTCAAAAACATATTTCGCAATATATGCCAAAGCTTTATGACCAAATACAAAACTTAGGTTTTCAAATCAGTCAGATTGAATGGGGCCTTATTGATCAAAATAAAGATAAAAAACTAAGCAGTCAAAGTGATACAGACCACTCATTTAATCATATGGATTTAAAAGTATAAGGGGGGACTATGCATAAAGTAAAAAAAGATAAAATCAAAAAAGTAGCAGCGCTCTCTTATACAGAAAATATGACAGCACCCACAATTGTAGCTAGTGGACAGGGAAAAGTAGCAGATAATATTCTAGAAGAGGCTCAAAAGCATGATATACCTGTTTACCAAGATGAAAAACTGGCTACAATTCTAACAGAAATTGAAATAGGAAGACAGATACCCGAAGAGCTTTATGAACTGGTGGCAAAAATCATGGTATTTGTGGGTGATATGGATGAGTTGTACGCAAAAACAAAACACGCAAGAAAATAAAAGAATGATTGGAACAAAATATGAAAAAATAGCAGCTGAGTATCTCTTGAGTAAAGGGTATACCGTTAGGCATCATAATTATAGGAGTAAATTAGGTGAAATAGATATTGTTGCACAAATAAATGGTATGACAGTATTTGTTGAAGTTAAATACAGAAAAACGAATCTATATGGGAGGCCTAGTCAAGCTGTAAACTACAAAAAACAGCAGCGTATTATATTGACAGCAAAGTATTATTTGAGACAATATGAAAAATATGAAGTAAATTGTAGGTTTGATGTCATAGAAATTTTGGGAGATGCCATCACACATATAGAGGCAGCTTTTTAGGAGGAGAGTAAGATGTGTTTAGAAGAGCCTTATGACCTTATAACGAAAGATGGACTAACGTATTTAAATTTTAAAAGATGGCAGCTGGATTCACAACTTATACATTGCTTTACAACGCGGCTTGGCGGTGTCAGTACACAATCTCTATCTAGCCTGAATCTTGGGTTTAATAGAGGGGATACAAAAGACAACGTGCTGCAGAATTATCAAAGAGTTTGTGAGGTTCTCTGTGTGCCCTATGAAAGTTTAGTGTTATCTAAGCAAGTTCATGACACAAACATTATTAAAGTAACTTCTCAAGATAGAGGAAACGGCATTTGTTATACCAATAAATGGGATAGCATAGATGGTATGTATACAACAGAAAAAAAAATAACACTTGTTACGCATTATGCAGATTGTGTGCCATTGTTTTTTTATGCACCAAAGCACGCTATGATTGGAATGGCTCATGCGGGGTGGCGGGGCACAGTCAATGAGATAGCCAAAAAATTTATTGAGATATGGGTAAATACAGAGCATATTCCAGTAGAGGCCATAGAAGTCGCTATAGGTCCATCAATAGGAGCGTGTTGTTTTGAAACGGATGAAGAAGTAGCCAGCATATTTATTAAACAATTTGGAAACCAGCCTTTTATAACATATAAAGAAGCCACAAAAAAATACCATATTGATTTGTGGGCATGTAATCAACATGTTCTTATAGATGCTGGTGTTAAGGTGCAGAATATAGTGACAGCAGGATTATGTACCAGCTGTCATGAGAATTTATTTTTTTCCCATAGAAAATCAAATGGCAAGAGAGGTACACTAGGTGCCTTTATGGCTTTAAGCTAAGTAGGAGATGAAGGCTTTGAATTA
Source organism: Clostridia bacterium (assembly GCA_029256345.1). GTDB lineage: Bacteria > Bacillota > Clostridia > Lachnospirales > Cellulosilyticaceae > FMMP01. The sequence continues at coordinate 2,075 of JAQSYC010000074.1, forward strand.
TAAAGAACATAAGATAGTAAAGGTAGAAAAAGACAGTATTGCAGAAGAGATGGGTATAGAGAGTGGCGATACACTTATTTGGATTAATGAAGAAAACATTGAAGATGTATTTGACTATCAATATAGCTTAGCGGAGGAAGAAATAGAAGTTTGTATTAGAAAGCTGAGTGGAGAAGAATGGATTCTAGAGATAGAAAAGGACGGCAACTATATTACCTTGACTAATATGAAGCAGAAAGATATCGACAGGCTTATCAAACATCGCTTATCGCCTATTAATATATCCATTCATGCGACAGATGAAAAAGTGAGAATAGATTTATTAAATAATAGGTTTGCAGGAGACATTATAGGTCAGATTAAAACCCTTATAGAAGCTGGGATCAAGATAAATGGTCAAATCGTTTTATGTAAAGGGATTAATGATGGGGCAGTCTTAGATAAAACCATAGAAGATCTTAGTCAGTTCATACCGCATATTCTCTCTTTAACCGTTGTACCAGTGGGTATATCTAAATTTAGAGAGGGACTGGCAGTATTGGAAGGATTTGATAAAAGTTCTGCATGTGAAGTTCTAAGTTTGAGCATGAATTGACAACAGCTTTAAAAAAAATGACTCAAGAAGACAGAGAAGCATTTGAATGTTGTTTTGTAACAGGTGAGCTCACAAAAACTTTTATGCAGGACTGTATCACAAAACTTAAAGAGAAGTTTCCAAATTTGACAATGCATCTCTATGCTGTATCCAATCGATTTTTTGGAGAAGAGATTACAGTAACGGGATTATTGACCGGTAGAGATATTGTAGAGACTCTAAAGCAAAAAAAGTCGCTTGGCAAAGTACTGCTTTTAGTAGATAATATGTTAAGGGGCCAAGAACAGATACTGCTTGATGATTATACAGTAGAGCAAATAGGCAAAGAGCTGGGTCTGCCGGTCGAAATTGTCCCCAATCAAGGTGAAGAGTGGATTGATAAAATTATAGAAATAAAGGAGAAATATAAATGAGTAAGCCAATTGTTGCAGTAATAGGTAGACCTAATGTAGGTAAGTCTACTTTATTTAATAGATTAACAAAAACTAAAACATCCATAGTAGATGATACACCAGGGGTAACAAGAGATAGAATTTATGGAGAGGTTGAATGGTTGCGTCATAATTTTACCCTGATAGATACAGGCGGAATAGAACCCCAAAGTACAGATATCATTCTCAATCAAATGAGAAGACAAGCTGAAGCAGCCATAGAGGCTGCAGATGTTATTTTATTTTTAGTGGATGTTAAAACAGGTCTCACAGACTCGGACATGCATGTGGCTAATATGCTTAGAAAGGCCAAAAAGCCAGTGGTACTTGTTGTTAATAAAGTAGACGACATCAATACACAGATTATGGGTATGTATGAATTTTACAACCTTGGGTTAGGTGACCCTGTGCCAATATCTGCTGGACAGCCTCTTAATTTAGGAGACATGTTAGATGAGATAGTTGCTCATTTTGAGGTACAAGAAGAAGAACCGGAAGATAGTGAAAAAATTAAAGTGGCAATTATCGGAAAACCTAATGTAGGCAAGTCCTCTCTTGTGAATAAAATCGTTGGAGAAGAAAGAGTTATTGTAAGTGATATAGCGGGTACGACGAGGGATTCAATCGATACAGAAGTAGAGATTAATGATCAAAAGTATGTGCTTATAGATACTGCAGGCCTTAGAAGAAAAAGTAAGATTAAAGAATCAATAGAAAAATACAGTATTATACGTACGGTTGCTGCAATAGAACGGGCAGATATTGTCCTGATACTCATTGATGCCAATGAAGGTATTACGGAACAAGATACTAAGATTGCAGGAATGGCTCATGAGGCAGGTAAAGGGTGTATCGTAGTTGTTAACAAATGGGATGCTATCGAGAAAGATGATAAAACAATGAATAAATATCTGAAGGATATTACCAATACATTAGCTTACATGCAGTATGCGCCTTGTCATTTTATATCAGCTAAAACAGGGCAAAGGATTCCTAAAATGTTTGAAATGATTTATACTATCGCTCAAAATCAGACACGCCGTATTAGTACAGGTGTTTTAAATGATGTACTGTATGAAGCAATGGCGATGAATCAGCCACCAAGTGATAAAGGGAAACCTTTAAAAATATATTATATGACACAAGTCAGTATCAAACCGCCTACATTTGTCATTTTTGTGAATGATAAGGAACTTATGCACTTTTCTTATCAACGTTATATAGAAAATCAAATGCGAGAAGCTTTTGGTTTTAAAGGTACACCATTAAGATTTATTGTAAGAGAGAAGGGGGCAAAAGAATAAATATGTACAGGATTATATCATTTATAATTGGATATCTTTTTGGAGGAATACAGTCAGCTATTTTATATGGAAAAATAAAAGGGATAGATATTACGCAGCATGGCAGCGGCAATCCTGGAACAACTAATACAGCCAGAGTACTAGGTAAAAGAGCTGGCATCATTGTTTTAATAATAGACATATTTAAAGCTATTGCGGCAGTGGCCATTGCAAGGATGATATTCCCGAGTGAGGATATTTTAATAGGATTATATAGTGGTATAGGAGCTATATTAGGACATAGCTATCCGTTGTTTTTCAAGTTCAAGGGTGGAAAAGGTATAGCCACTACAGCAGGTACGCTTATTGCGGTAGATTTCAGGGTATTTATTATAGCAGGGGTATTGTTTTTGATAAGTTTTGGGATTACCAGAATCGTATCGATCAGCTCCTTGTTATTAACCCTTTCCATCCCAATTCTTTTAATTGTTTTTTATTGCACAAAAGATTATGGCATAGAAGTGATGATACTTGGGTTTTTAATAACGATTATTACCTTCTATAGACATAAAGCAAATATTAAAAGGTTGATAGAAGGTACAGAATCAAAGCTTACGACAAAAAAGTAATGTAGGAGGGCTAAATATGAAAAATATCGCTGTAATAGGAGCTGGGGGCTGGGGGCTGGCGCTGGGACTGCTTCTGAACGATAAAGGAAATACTATCAGTATATGGTGTTATGATGAAAGTGAAAAAAATGCTATCTTGCAGTATAGAGAAAATAAAAGATGTCTACCTGGCATAAAAATACCCCTAGAGATTTGTTTTACAGCCTCTATGGAAGAAGCACTTGAGGATAAAGAAATCGTTATTGTAGCTGTTCCCTCAAAAGCAATACGTACAACTGCTGAACGTATGAAAGGACTTATTAATCCAGAAGCGGTTATTGTTAATGTTTCTAAAGGCATAGAAGACGGGACACTTCTTAGATTATCAGAAGTGATAGAAGAGGTGCTGTCTAATACTGTTGTTGCCTTGTCAGGTCCAAGTCATGCAGAAGAAGTAGCTAGACATATCCCTACAACGGTTGTAGTAAGCGGGAGAGATATGCAGGCAGCAGAGATGATACAAGATGTATTTATGACAAGATATTTTAGAATTTATACCAACGAAGACCTAATAGGCGTAGAACTAGGCGGAGCACTTAAAAATGTCATTGCGTTGGCCGCTGGAACAGTTGAGGGAATTGGGTATGGTGATAATACAAAAGCCGCACTTATAACAAGAGGAATAGCTGAAATGACAAGGCTTGGTGTTGCTATGGGAGGGAGTCCAAATACCTTTGCAGGTCTATCCGGAATAGGAGACCTTATTGTAACGTGTACAAGCGGCCACAGCCGTAATAGAAGAGCTGGTGAGCTATTAGGAAGAGGCTATACAGTGGATGAGGCATTGAAAAAGGTTAATATGGTTGTTGAAGGCGTACCTACAACAAAGGCTGGACATGCCCTTATGATAAAATATGACATAGAGATGCCTATTTTAAACGCTATTTATGAAACCTTATTTGAAGGGAAATCAGTACAAGAGGCCATTACTGATCTTATGCAGAGAGATAAAAAAAGCGAACACTACTCTTAATCAATAAAAAACAAGGCGAATTTTTGAATTTGCCTTGTTTTTTATGAGTATTCTTTGGCATAAAGGCTAAATTAATGTTTTCCAAAAGACTCTTCCATTAAAGCCAGGGTTTCTTTTTCATAGTTAGTAACATAGTCATTAATATGCTTTTCTAAAGCTTCATAGGTTTCATGGCTTATTGTACACTCATATGGGGCAGTGCGGTTATTATCATAGTTATATTTTTCAACTGTAACGATATAGGATATTATTTTTTGAGTTAGGACATCTTTTACTTCATCTAATTTGATACCCTCATTTTCAAATGTTACGATTTCACCATTTAATGCTATAAATCCATATTTCATAAGATATCTACCTCTCTGCACGATTATTTTGTTTATATCAAAAATAATATCGGCAGTTTTTGATATATTATGAAGTAAATAATAGTATTTGATTTTTGTACTATATATTACTAGACAAACATATATTTTAATGTACCCATACATTTAAATATAAGGAGGTTATCTTTTGATGGAATATTATGATATATACAGAGATATTTCAGAAAGAACAAATGGTGATATATACATAGGAATAGTAGGGCCAGTGCGAACAGGAAAGTCTACTTTTGTAAAAAGGTTTATGGAAACACTTGTTATACCCCATATTAAAAATGAGCATAGCAAAGAAAGAACTCAGGATGAACTTCCGCAAAGTGGAGATGGCAAGATGATTACGACAACTGAACCTAAATTTATTCCTAATGAAGCTATAGGTATTACAATAGGCGGAGATTTTGCAGTTAAAGTAAGGATGATTGATTGTGTAGGATACATGGTGCCGGAAGCTGAAGGGCATCTGTATAATAATACCCCAAGGATGGTCAAAACCCCCTGGTTTGAAGAGGAAATTCCTTTTGCACAAGCTGCTGAAATAGGCACCAAAAAAGTTATTACAGACCATTCTACAATAGGGATAGTCGTTACGACAGATGGCAGTATTACAGACATTTCAAGAGGCAGTTACATAGAAGCAGAGCAGCGTGCGATTAATGAATTAAAGAGATTAGGTAAGCCGTTTATAGTGATTTATAATACAAAAAGGCCCTATGATCCAGAAGTGATAGGAGAAGCTGGTACCCTTTCAAGAGAATACGACGTACCTGTTGTCCCAATGGATATTGCGCAAATGAAATCAGAAGAGATTCATCAGATATTAGAAAAGATTCTTTATGAATTTCCGCTTAATGAAATTCAATTTATGTTGCCTAAATGGGTAGAAACCCTAGATAATGACCACTGGGTGAAAAAGGCATGGATTGAATATGTGCAAGAGTATATCTTCCCATTAGAAAATATAAGACAGATTAAAGAAACAATAGAGGAGTTTAGAAATATTGATTTTATTAAAAATATTTATTTGGAGAAGATTCAGTTAGGCGAAGGCGTTGTTAAAGTTGATATCAATACAACAGAAGAATTGTTTTACAGAGTGCTTTCAGAGACAACGGGTATCGAGATTCATGGAGATCACGAGCTGATGATGCTTATTAAAGAACTTGCAGCTACAAAAAAAGAGTATGACAAAGTAGCCTATGCAATGAATGAAGTCAAAGAAAGAGGTTATGGGGTTGTAAGTCCTATTTTTGAAGAACTTACTCTTGAAGATCCGGAGATAGTTAAGCAAGGCAACAGGTTTGGGGTTAAATTAAGAGCCAGTGCCCCAAGTTATCATATTATCAGAGCCAATATTCAAACGGAGGTATCTCCGATTGTTGGAACAGAAAAGCAAAGTGAGGATCTCATCAATTACCTGATGAGTGAATTTGAGACAGATCCGTCTAAAATCTGGCAGTCTAATATTTTTGGCAAATCACTTCATGAACTTGTCAATGAAGGGCTGCAGAATAAACTCTATAGAATGCCGGAAGACGCACAGCAAAAACTTCAAGAAACTTTGCAGAAAATAATTAATGAAGGCAGCGGCGGGCTTATCTGTATTCTCTTATAAAGGCACTTCACAGTGCCTTTTTTTAATGAATACCGCACAAACAAAATGATTTTCTCTTTGAGAGTATTGCAAGATTGACTATTCCATTATATCATGATAAGTATTAGAGGATATGAGGGAAGTGAAATAATGAACAGTAACAAAAAAACCAGTAAAACAATAGATTTTGATGCTACTAAAAGACAACGGTCTTCTAAAAACAATCCGCCTGCCTATTTCAATCCTTATTCGAAAAATAGCGAATATAATCCTCCCAGTTATTATAACCCTACACGGAATCTCAATCCGTTAAATGATAATAGAAAAACGGCCCAGCCAAAGTCACCAGAACTTAGAAGAAAGCAAATGAAAGAGCAGAACAAGCTTTCTAAAAGTCAGATACGTAAAAATCATAAAAGAAGAAAGAGACACTTTGTCATAAAGGTCAGTGCCATCATGTTGTCAACAGTATTGGTTATTTGGGGGGGCATAAGCCTTAAAGATACGCTTATTTATCCTAAAATTTCTTATCAAATTGTACAAGCTGGCAAAATCGATAATTCTATGGCTTTTGAAGGTCTTATCATAAGAGATGAAAAGGTCTATTATGGTGAAGATAAAGGAGATTTGCAGTATATTATAGGAGAGGGCGAAAAAGTCAGAAAAAATGGAGCAGTTTGTGCACTGGTAAATGATAGTGCTTTAGCACAAACACAAGAGGAAAAAGACAAAACGAGTACAGAAATTTATAATGCAGCCGATACAAGAAAGGCGTTTTCTTACTATCAGGATGATGTTTATCAAATAGATCATGAAATAAATAATACGATCAATAAGTTCTATAGCGAACGGATGAAAGAAAGTACAGAGTATGTTTATGCTATAAGAAATCAACTGGAACGTAGTATGGACAGACGGACAGAAGTGTATGTGGAAGAGCAGGAAGACTTAAATAATTCAGCTGCCAAAAAAATAATGGCCTTAGATTCTAAGATGAATACTTTAAAATATATAAGTAAAGCGGAAGAGTCTGGAATCGTATCGTATAAAATCGATGGGCAAGAAAGCTATTTTACAAGTGAAATGATTGACCAAATACAGTATACTATGTTTAAAGAAATACAAGCTAGCACCACTCAGCCTGCTATGAGTAGCTCAGCTGATACAAAGGAGATGCCACTTTACAAAATAGTGACAGCTGATAGTTGGTATATAGTAAGTTATGTAGAGGCTGAAGCGGGTGAAAACTTTAGGCCCGAACAAAGTTATCAACTATTTTTTGAAACCATGGACAACAGGGGAATAAACTTTAAACTCAAGGCTAAAAAGGCTGAAGATGAGAGAGTGAAACTTGTATTTGAAACAAACGAGCAAATTGATGACTTTTTAGGAGAAAGAACGATCGTATTTAGCATAGGTAATAAAAATGAAGAAGGTCTAAAAGTACCACTTCAAGCAGTTGTCGAACAAAATATGATAAGGATTCCAACTGAATACAAAGTGCAGCAGGGAGAAGACATCGGTGTATACCGTAAAAATGGTGAAGTAGCAGAGTTTGTAAAGCTTAATATACAGTATGAAAAAGATGATGCTATTTATGTTTTTCAAGAAATAGGCCAGTTGGAATCGATTCAAATCAATGATCTTCTAGTACATAAAGAAAGTGGTAAGGAAACAAAAATAGAACAGATGGAAACTAGGCAAGGTGTATATGTCATCAATGGCAAGATTGCACAATTCAAAGCCATAGAAATTCATTTGCAAAATAATGAGTATGCACTGATTAAAGAAAACAGCCAAAGTGAACTGAAGGCACTAGATAAGATTATATCTAATCCAAAAAGTATAAAAAGAGATCAGCTTTTACAACATATGAATATACAGAACGAATAGAAGGTGATAAAATGATAAAAGATAATTTAGAGCAAATACACATGAACATCAAAAAAGCGGCACAAAAAGCGAAACGAGATGAAAAAGATATTACACTTATTGCGGTTTCAAAAACCTATCCCATTTCTGATATCAAAGAAGCCATTAGGCTAGGGTGCAAAAATTTTGGTGAAAATAGGGTTCAAGAGCTAACTGGGAAAATATCT
>JAQSYC010000075.1 GCA_029256345.1 Clostridia bacterium
ATAGCGTATCCCATGATGAATAATATGATTTTCACTCGTTACATTAAGAAAACCATGGGCAATTTCATGCAGTAATTTTGCAGTTTGCTCATTGCTTTGAGCAATAAGCAGCTGCTGCCTAAATCTTGCAGTTAAACTTGAAGAAATCATTGATGCTATAAGGAAAAATAACATCAGTGCCATATCGTTGACGCTGTTAATGATAAAGGTATACATCGGCTCTGTAAAAAAATAGTTAAATATGATGACACTGACACCCGCTGACACAAGACCTGCCCAATACCCTTTTGTAAAAGCAGTTATTGACAAGACGCCAATCATAAAAACCATTAAAATATTTTCTTTACCTAAACCTAGTTTATTTAAAACGATAGAACCAAGGGTTGTAGCTAATAATATCATCAATAGGCTTAACCAATCCTTTTTCTTCACCCAACCACCTCCCAAGGCTATTTTACTACAGTTTTAATTAATTTTCCTTAAGATTTTTTCTATGTCGTTATAGTGTCCCATAACCATAAGATGTTCATGCGCCTTAAATATATGATCTGCTGACGGCAGAGGTAAGATCTTATCGCCAACTTTAGTCGCAAGAATACTGATATGATACCGCACTCTGAAATTGACCTCTTTTATGCTCTTACCTATCCAACTCTCTACAGGTGGTATTTCATAGATTCCTACGTCTTTGGTTAATTCAAAATAATCAAATAATTTATCAGCACTGTAACGAATTCCAATCTTTTCTGCCAAATAGCGTTCTGGATCTGCAACTTCATCTGCACCGTTGCGCAGCAAAAATTTAACATGAATATCGCGGCTAGCCTTGCTGACAACGTACTTTGCACCTAAATCCTTAAGTAAGCTTGTAATCTCTAAGCTATTTTGAAAATTACTTCCCACACATACAAAACATAAATCAAAATTACTTATCCCCAGTGAACGTAAAACCTCTTCTTTCGTGCAATCACCTATTTGTGCACTTGTCGCAAGAGGCAAAAGCTCCACAAGCTTTTCTTCATCTTTATCAACAATCATGACTTCATTTCCAAGCTCAATCAGCTTACGGCTGAGATGTCTTCCAAATCTTCCAATACCTATCACTAAAATTGATTTCATATTAATTTACCTCTATCCTATAGTTATTTTTTCTGTGGGACTCTGAACAAATGACGGCGTTCTATGTTCAGTGAATAAAAGCGCGAAGGAAAGGCTTCCCACTCTGCCGCAATACATCAACAAGATGATAATAATCTGTGCAAAAGTATTTAAAGTCCCCGTAATTCCTGTTGAAAGTCCAACAGTAGCAATTGCAGATATTACCTCAAATATCACATCAACAAGGGACAAAGAGATATTTGTTGTAATAATTAAAAACGTAGCAATGAATATGATAATCAGATTGACATTCACCACCGCTGATGCTCTTTTGAGTGCATTATCTTCTAGTCGTCTTCCAAATATGTTATCACTTTTTGTATGACGAAGACTTGACCATAATGAAATAGCAATAACAGCTAAAGTCGTCGTCTTAATTCCTCCAGCCGTGGATCCGGGGCTACCACCTATAAACATTAACATCATGGTCAAAAGTTTGGTTGCCGGAGTAAGGGCTGCTATATCCACAGTATTAAAACCTGCTGTTCTCGGGGTAACAGATCCAAACATAGATACGATCACCTCCTCACCTATTGCCATTCCCGAAAGAAGATTTGTCCTTTCAAAAATGTAAAATCCTACCGATCCTGCCACTATAAGAATGGCAGTCGTCGTCAAAACGATTTTTGTATGCAGTTGATATCTCTTAAAATGATATTTATTTTTCATAACATCATCCCATACAAAAAATCCGAGTCCCCCTAAGATAATCAGCAACATGATTGTCAAGTTAACAACGATATCATCTGAGAAATGAGTAAGAGATGAGTACTCTCCATATTTACCCATTAAATCAAATCCAGCATTACAAAACGCTGAAACCGAATGAAAAATACCTCTATAGATACCTTCTGTTACTCCCATCTTTGGTATAAATCTCATCGCTAATAATATAGCGCCTATGCCCTCAAATAATAACGTAGCAATCAGTATTCTTTTAACCAATCGCACAATGCCACCGATATGTAGTGTATTCATACTTTCCCTTAATAATCCCCTTTCCCTAAGTCCTATTTTTCTTTTTAGGAAAAAAGAAAACATGGTGATAATTGTCATAAAACCTAACCCACCTATTTGTATCAAAAATAAGATAATGAGTTGTCCAAAGATCGACCACTGAGTATACGTATCAAAAACAACAAGTCCAGTCACACATGCTGCGGAGGTTGCTGTAAAAAGTGCATCAATAAATCCCACAGATATATTGTCGCGGCTTGCTATTGGTAAAGTGAGCAGCAAGCCGCCTATCATAATGATAAAGAAATATCCAAGTGCAATCATTTGCGGATAATTTAGTGTTTTCAACATGCTTATGTACTTATTCACTCTACTGTACCCCTGTCTCTTTTAATACAACCTGATACAGCATCTGGGCAGTTATATCTTCACCCGCAAGGTATCTGATTTTTTCATTTATAAACATATTCTCATTCCTACTTTCATTACAAAAACTAATTATTTGTTCTACATTAAATAATTTTTTTCCTATTTTACATAACACGATATTGTCAGCATCACTTTCTGATAATGCAAATATATACTGAAAGCGCTTCTCCTGTTCAATCAAAAACGGTTCTTTTAAAGGCCATACCGAAATCTTATTTTTCTCTAAAAGCTCAGTCATTTGTTTCGCAAGGCTGCTCTCTCCTAATACAATGGCAATAGGGTATGTTTCATCTTTCTCCATCACAAATCCACCTTTTTCTAAAAACTTATCTAACCTAGATAAAAGGTATCCAAGATAAATAACGGGAACCAATAAGCTAACAATGATTAGTATAGACATATCTTCACCTACTTAAATTTTTATATTCTATTATTTTACTCTTTGTGGCGTTAAGATTGTGTTAATGTTTGCTATGTTGACATAAATAAAGTATAAAGATGATCTGTATTTTTCACATAAATAAATCCAGCCCCAGAAAGATATATCCTTCTAGAGCTGGATTTATTTATGTGATGCTATCAAAAAATTCCTTGATAATTTTACAGGCAGTTTTACCGTATATCTTTTATATTTAAAAGAATTTCTATAGTTTGTTAACTGTTCTTTATAAAATTTAAATTACGTTCTATCAGTTCACACCTTTGTTTTACACATAAAACGCTTCTTTGTGCATCTGCCGGTGTATTAAAAGCATAGTCTAATAATTGGTTAATTGTTGTTGTTGCCACATGTAGTCTGGTATCCGATGATGCATAATAAATATACACCGCTCCACCCTCTCTTACTATGGCACCGTTTATAAATGTGACGTTGCTCACATCTCCAACTCTTTCCTTGCCGTAAGGTGCAATAAAATAACCCGATGGTTCTGCAATACACTTGCTTGGATCGTCTAACGCCGTTACAAAAAGATATGTCACATATCTTAGTCCTGCCGCTGTGTTTCTGACTCCATGAGCGATATGCAGCCATCCTTTATCCGTCTTAATAGGCACAGCACCTGCTCCATTTTTGGCTTCTGTTATGGTATGGTATTTTCTGCTGTTAATAATGATTTCTTTTTCAATAAACGGGTTTGTAATATCCTCGCACAATCCAAAACCAATACCGCCACCACTGCCTGTACTGATAAACCCGTCCTGTGGTCTTGTATAAAAAGCATATTTGCCATTTACAAATTCTGGATGAAGAACCACGTTTCTTTGCTGCGCTGATTGTGTTCTCAGATTAGGCAGTCTTTCCCATACTTTCAGATCTTTGGTACGTACAATGCCCGCCTGAGCTACGGCTGCTGACAAATCTGGATTTTCCTTATCCTTGCTCTCCGAACAAAATACCCCATAAATATAGCCATCCTCATGTTTTGTAAGCCTCATATCATAAACATTGGTTTCATCTTTTTCTGTGTCTTCCAAAAGAATAGGATAATCCCAAAATCTAAACTGATCAATCCCAGTGGGACTTTCTGCCACTGCAAAAAAAGATTTTCTATCGTGCCCTTCAATACGGGGTACCAAATAAAACTTACCATTTAGTTCAATGGCCCCTGAATTTAATACCGCATTAATCCCAAGTCTTTCCATGAAATAGGGATTTGTTTCCGGATTGAGGTCGTACCGCCATGTAAGAGGGGTATGCTTCCTAGTAAGCACCGGGTTTTCATATCTTTCATAAATACCATTATAGTCTTGCGTTACACTATTTTTTGTTGTAATCAGTTCTTCATATTTGACTAACTCTCTCGTATAATTCTCTTTAAACATGTTTATTCCTCCTTATGACTTCAAAGCACATTCTACCATTATGATAAGGACACTTCCAAGGCTCTACTATTGGCTTTTGACTGTCCGCAGCGCCTTCTAGGCTCACTTGCCAAAACCATTCTCCTCCCGGTCTTTTATCTATCATATATTCTTTAATATAGGTCCACAGTGCCTCTGCATAGGTCAAAAACTTTTCATCTTTACTTTTTTCATAAGCATTGATAAACCCAACTATGCCCTCTGCCTGTACCCACCAAACTCTTGTTTTATCAATTTCATTCTTAAAACGCTCATTATTGAGAGCTCCTTTTTCAAAGGCAACTTCCCTCACCTTGTAGGCAATCTTGAGCGTGTAATCCTTTGTTTCATCTATGAGTTTCTGATCTTTTAAGACTTCACAAGCCTTGTCCAAAAGCCACGCTGCTTCTATATCATGACCATAGGAATGCATGTCTGCTATGGCATTTAGGTGGTTGTCAAAAAACACTCCCAATATTTCTTTTTCGGGGTTATACACTTTATTTCTAAACATCTGCAGCAAATGAACAAGCTTATCTTTTACCACCTGATCTTGTGACACCCGATAAAGCTCTGTATAGGCCTCTAATACATGCAGTAAGGTGTTCATTGTTTTTTCGGACACAACCCCTTCACCTGAAAGGTGTTCATTGTCTGAAAGCTTATGATTTTCTATAGGTCGCCATGTTCTATCAAATGCTTCTTGGTAACCACAACTATCTGTACACCTTTCTTCTATTAAGCGAAACAAGCGAAAGGCCTCATCTAATGCCTGCCTATCTCCAGATGCATCATAATAAGATGACAGGGCATAGATGGCAAAAGCTTGATTGTACGTATGTTTCATCTCCTCCTGAGGAGAGCCGTCTGCGTTCAGCATCCAGTACACACCACCATACTCTTTGTCTACACATCTATTTATGAGAAACTGATATGCATGTTTCGCATACTTGAGATCCTCATCCTCTTTCAAAAGCAAATAGTTGTTTGAGAAAAACCAAAGAATTCTTGAATTCAAAATGACGCCTTTAGGGGCTTGTTTGTCACACTTTAAGTCAAAATCCATATACCCATAAAAACCACCTTGCTCATCCTTTAACCTCTTCCAAAAGGGACTGATGCAGTTTAAAAGATTATCTTTAATTTCATTGATCATAGCCCTACCACCCTTTTATTTTATTCCTATTTGGTTGTCATCTCCCACTAGTTTGTGATGAGCCTTTACATAGGTAACTATTTCATCTACTGTCGTAAATGCCAAACCAACATAACTGTCTGCTGCTCCATAATATATGGCTATTTTCCCTGTATTAGCATCATGAAGTGTTGCACAAGGAAATACTACATTGGCTACAAAACCTCTTTCCTCATACCATTCTTCTGGGGTCAAAATAAAGTTTTCACTGCGGTATTTAACAATGGATGGGTTTTCTCGATCCAGCAGCGCCGCTCCCATACTATATACATAACCATTACACGTTCCAGTCACTCCATGATAGAAAAGTAGCCATCCTTCTGTTGTTTCTATCGGTGCCGCACCTCCGCCAATTTTGAGAGATTGCCACCAGTTATCTCCTTTTGACATCACATGCTTATGTTTGCCCCAATAAACAAGGTCAGGGCTTTCGCTTAGAAAAATATCTCCAAAAGGTGTGTGGCCGCTGTCGCTTGGCCTTGAAAGCATCATAAAGTTACCATTCATCTTTCTTGGAAATAGTACCCCATTTCTATTAAAAGGCAAAAAAGGATTGTCAATTCGTGTAAATGTCTTGAAATCTGTTGTCTTTGCCAGCCCTAAAGCTGCACCATAAAAATCTGTACACCAAATAATATAATAAATCTCTTCAACCTTTATAAGCCGTGGGTCATAGGCATATTTAGGCATAAAGCTCTTTCCTTCTTGATCTACAAACTCAATCTTTTCTTCTTCATAAGACCAGTTAACAGCATCTTCACTACGACCTAGATAAAGATAAGGAATACCATTAATGGTTTCTCCTCTGAATACACCTATGAATTTTCCCTCATAAGGCACTACCGCACTATTAAAAATTCTCGCTACGTCCTTAATAGGATTTCTTCCTATTATAGGATTCTCACTGTACCTCCAAACAGGCCTTTTACAGCCATCTGGTTTGTCCTGCCAAGGTATATTATCTAATCCATCTCCAATAATTTTAAGTGTCGTCATTGTGTTCTCCCCTTTTTCAAAATTTAATTATTTGACTGAACCTGAAGTAAGTCCATTATAAATATGTTTTTGTAAACCTAAAAATCCTATCAGTGTTGGTATAATAATGATAACTATACCGGCGCAAATAATTTCCCACTTGGCCGCAAAAGGTCCTTTAAATCTAAAAAGTGCTGTTGATAGGACTGGATGGTCTGGTATATAGAGAAAAGGTATATAAAAGTCATTATAGATAGCTACCCCTTTTATAATCACCACGGTAGCTATGGCTGGTTTTAGAAGTGGCAGAATGATTTTTGTATAAATTTTAAAGTACCCAGCTCCTTCTATCATGGCCGCTTCATCAAGAGAATAGGAAATATTATCTAAAAATTGCATAAAAATATAAACCGCTATAATATCTGTTCCCATATAGAGCAGAATAGGTGCCAAAAGATTATTATATAGACCTAACTTATAAATAAGCTGAAAGGTTGCTACCTGTGTTGTAATGGCTGGTATTAACGTTGCCAACATAAATAAAAGAAGTATAAATTGCTTAAGTTTAAAATCAAAACGATGCAGCGCATAGGAAATCATCGTTCCAATTATGATGGCTCCTATTAGAGAGGCTACCAAAATGATAACTGTCATGCCAAACCCTTGTACCATCTTACCTTTAACAAACGCCGTTACATAATTTTCAAAGTTGAAGAAATTCTCTGGCAATACCAGTGGTCCTGTTCTCCTAAATTCCTGCCCTTCTTTAAACCCTCCAAATACAACCACTATAAGCGGCAGCACCATGGCGATAACTGCACCTATCAGTGTGCAATATTTAAAAACACTAGCAAGCAGTCTGCCTAGATTCCATTCTGTCTTTTTCATATACGGTTATCTCCTTTCTCACCAAAGAACATTCTTTGGACAGCTGCAACAATAAGT
>JAQSYC010000076.1 GCA_029256345.1 Clostridia bacterium
AATACGGAGGTCATTATGAATAGCTTATTAACAGACAACTTACTCACCTTTATAGATCGTAGTCCCACTATGTTTCATACCATTAGTACTTGCAAAGACCTGCTGCATCAAAACGGCTTTCTGCCTCTTGACCCTTCCCAGCATTGGTCTATTAAGCAGGGCGGCAAATACTATACCTCTGCTAACGACTCTGCGCTTATCGCTTTTTGTGTTAACTCTCTTGATCCCGAGGCAGATGGTTTTAAAATAGTGAGCAGTCACAGCGATGTACCAGGTTTTAGGATCAAACCCAATCCCCAGATGACATGCGAAAATTACGTCAAGCTTAACACAGAAGTCTATGGAGGACCTATCTTAAATACTTCTGATTATTCCTAATTTGGCAATACATATGAATAAAGAGGTCAATACCGGTGTCAATATTAATAAACAAAAGGATATACTGCCCATACTTACTTATTTAAACGAAGCCCTTGATAAAGATTTGATCTTAGAGCTTATCAGCGAGGAGCTTGCTGTGCCTACAGAAGATATCCTTGATACGGACCTATTTCTTTATCCCTTTGAAAAAGCTCTATGCGTTGGACTACACAATGAATTCATATCGGCTCCAAGACTAGATGACCTATCCATGACCTACAGCAGCTTATATGGTTTTCTAAATGCTTCTTCTTCCAAAGGTATTTCGGTCTTTACTTGCTTTGATAATGAGGAGATTGGCAGCCGCACCAAACAAGGGGCTGATTCTCCCTTTTTAGCCAACACCCTTGAAAGGATCATGCTTGCTCTAGATAAAACCCGAGAAGAATTTTTGATGTCTCTTGCTAAATCTTTTATGATTTCTGCCGACGTCGCCCATCTGCTACACCCTAATTACCCTGAGAAATCTGACCCGACGAACAAAGTACTCCCTGGTAAAGGCCCAGCGATCAAACTAAATGCCAATTTCAGCTATACCACAGACAGTGACAGCTATAGTGTATTCGCAGCACTTTGTAAAGGGCACAACATTCCTTATCAGGTATTTGTTAACCGTTCTGATGAAAAAGGCGGCTCTACTATAGGTCCTGTTTCTGCCTCTCATCTCCCTATACGTTCTATAGACATAGGTACACCTATTTTAAGTATGCACTCCGCAAGAGAGCTTATGGCCACCCAAGACTTCCTCTATACCTGTGATATATTGCAAGCCTTTTTTAATCTTTAAAAAAATTTAACCTATATAACGGTATATTTATCATTATTTTAATGTATAATGTATCTTAATTATCTATATCTTCGTTCAATTTTAACATTTTATATAAGCAACTCACTAACTATTATGGAGGTTACTATGGCTTACGATTTTAACAAAGACAAATTTAAAGAAGAAATTCTTGATCATGTTAGAAATTTCTCCCGAAAATCGCTGGAAGATGCAACACCCCAAGAGCTCTATCAGGCGGTTGCTTTTGCAGTCAGAGATATCATCACCGATGACTGGATAGCTTCCCAAAGACTCTACAACAAAACCGCTCCCAAAACCCTTTATTATCTTTCTATGGAATTTTTAATAGGTCGTGCTCTTGGCAACAATCTTGTAAATATGGGCATTTGGGACAATGTTAATGAAGTTTTACATGAGCTTAATATAAAGATGAATTTTTCTCAAATTGAGGAAGAGGAGCCTGATGCCGGCCTTGGCAATGGTGGCCTTGGCCGCCTTGCAGCTTGCTTTATGGATTCTCTGTCTACTCTTTCTTATCCAGCTTATGGCTGCGGTATCAGATACAACTATGGTATTTTTAAACAGCAAATAGAAAACGGATATCAAGTAGAATTTCCTGATGATTGGCTAAAACATGGCAACCCTTGGGAAGTTAAGCGTACTGATACTGCAAGGGAAATCAAATTTGGCGGCACAGTTTCCTCTTATGAAGATAAATACGGCCGAACCCATTTCACCCAACAAAACTATGAGTCTGTATTGGCCATCCCTTATGATATGCCTATTCTTGGTTATAAAAATGGTTTTGTAAATGCTCTTAGACTTTGGGATGCTGAGGCTCCTCAGAAATTTGTTCTTCGTTTTTTTGATCAGGGTGCTTATCAAAAAGCAGTTGAGCAGCAGACCCTTGCCAAAACTTTGGTGGAAGTCCTTTACCCTAATGACAACCACTATCAGGGCAAAGAACTTAGGCTAAAACAACAGTATTTCTTTGTTTCTGCCACCGTTCAGCAAGCTATTTCAAAGTTCAAAAAAGCCCATGGCAATATCTATCTGCTGCCTGAAAAAGTTGTTTTCCAAATGAACGATACCCATCCTGCCATAGCTGTGCCTGAACTTATGCGAATCTTATTGGATGAAGAAAAGCTTGGCTGGGAAGAAGCCTTTGATATTGCTTCCCGTACCTGCGCTTATACCAACCATACTATTATGATTGAAGCCCTTGAAACTTGGCCTATTGACTTGTTTGCCAGACTCCTCCCAAGGGTTTATCAAATCGTTGAAGAAATTAACAGACGTTTTTGCATGGAGCTTAGAGACCAGCATCACTTCTCTGAAAATCTCATTCATGATATGAGCATCATATCTGACGGTCAGATTAAGATGGCTTATCTTGCTATTGTAGGAAGCTTTTCTGTGAATGGTGTAGCTGCTATTCATACTGAAATTCTAAAAACTAACGTGCTTAAAAACTTCTACCGCATCTATCCCAATAAATTTAACAATAAAACCAATGGCATTACCCAAAGGCGCTGGCTCAGCCATGCCAATCCTGAGCTTGCCCAGCTCATCACCAGTACTATTGGTGATAAATGGACGACAGATCTCATGGAGCTCAAAAAGCTGATTCCTCATGCCAATGACAATGCTTTTACCAAAGAATATAACGAAATAAAATTCCATAACAAAGTTCGTCTGACTGATTATATCAAGACCCACCAAGGAATTACTGTAAACCCTCATTCTATCTTTGATGTACAAGTCAAACGCCTCCATGAGTACAAACGTCAGCTTATGAATATCCTCAATATTTTATTGCTCTATAATGAAATAAAGGATAATCCAAATGGTAATTATGTCCCAAGAACCTTTATATTTGCTGCCAAGGCTGCTCCTGGCTATACAAGAGCCAAACTCATTATTAAACTCATTAACTCCGTGGCTACTCTTGTCAACAACGACCCCTTAACCCGTAAATACCTAACGGTTGTATTCATCGAGAATTACAATGTTTCAAGTGCTGAAATCATCATTCCAGCTGCCAATGTCAGCGAACAAATCTCAACAGCAAGCAAAGAAGCCTCCGGCACCAGTAATATGAAATTTATGCTTAATGGTGCATTAACTATCGGAACCTTAGATGGTGCAAATATTGAGATCTTTGAAGAAGTCGGTGATGATAATATATTCATCTTTGGCCTTACTTGTGAAGAAGTCCTTTCTCTTTATCAATCAGGTACTTACAATCCTTGGGATATTTATAACTCAGACCCAGCCATTCACCGCATAGTCAAACAGCTTATCAACGGTACTATCGAGCCCGGTTTCCCTGATTTATTTAGGGAATTGTATGAATCTCTTCTTAATAGAGCAGGTGATAATCTAGCTGATCCTTATTTTATACTCAAAGACTTAAGAGCTTATCATGATGCTCAAAAAAAGATTGACCTTGCGTATATGGACAAAGAAAACTGGACTAAAATGGCTATTATGAATACTGCCTGCTCAGGGAAGTTTAGCTCTGACCGAACCATATCTGAATACGCTTCTCAGATTTGGGAAATCAATCCATTGATTCCAATTAAAAAATAGTAACATTTTAACATTAATGCAATATAATGGTAGTATATTATTCCATCTTAAGGAGGTGCTACCCTTGGAGAATAATTGCCCTGACAGCTCTCGGCTTACTCATTTTTCGGCTAGTGCAAATACTCCCACTTATCCCCAAGAACTTCTTTACAACTCTAGGGATATATTAACTTCTCAGTTGGCCTTACAATCACAATACGATGAATTAGAAAGTTGTTTCCTAATGAAAAACTCCCCCCCTTTTTGCCAAAAGATTCTTTATTATATTGAAAAGTATCTTGACTCTCAAGACTATAGTGCAAGTCCTATTTATGACAACTATCCATCTCGTGCGACTATAGAAAGTATGGTAGATGTCATTTATATGGAAATGAAAGATGATGCTCCTGATACCCTCAAAAGCTTTGAAATGCCCGAAAACAATAGATATACCACCCGTAGTACGCTTTACATGTTAATTCACCCTCTCCTTTTAAATGAATTATATAAAAGGCGTATGCGAAAATATATTTATACGTTATGCTGCTCTCCTCCTAGTCTCGGATATCCTTCTTTATAAATAAATAGGTAGGCTCTTATGCCTACCTATTTATCATTTATTGCCTTCTTGATTTATTATTTATTTACTTTTTATTCATAATTCCATTGTTATTATATGTTATAATAGTACCTGTAGTGATACCCTAGATTAAGGAGGGAATACAATGAAAGAAAAGGTGCTTGTTTGTATTACCATACAAGAAAATAGCCGCCGTCTCATTTCCGAAGGCTTTAATACCGCAACGACTTTAGACGCTCCTCTTCATATTTTACACATTAGAAAAGGTGAAACTATTTTTGATAATCCTGAAAGCAGCAGTCTGCTTGAGGATCTGTTCGATTATGGCAGTGAACTTGGAGGAGAAATCCATTTTTTATGCAGTCATAATATTTCTCAAACGATTATGGACTTTATTGTAACGAATGAAATATCGCATTTAGTCATAGGTGAATCTCCAATAGATAATGATTTTGACAGCACTGCTGGCATATATGAAGAAATTTCTTCAACTTTAAGCCCTGTAACAATTAGCGTTCTTTCAAGAGAAGATTATAAATTCCAAGAAGTTTAGATACATAAGCGTGCAGTCTATTTGGCTGTACGCTTTTTATTTAAACATATTTTAACGTTTTTTGTTATTTTTGCTAGCTTTTTGTGTTATACTATATGGCAGATTAATATTTCTAAAGCTAAATGGGAGTTTCTAATGAAAACGGTTATTATTTCTGATATCAATCATTTAAATATTGCTGCTGATGTTATCCAAAAAGGCGGGCTCGTTGCAGCGCCTACCGAGACTGTATATGGTCTCTGTGCAAATGCCCTAAATCCTGCATCTGTACGCAGTATCTTTAAGGCAAAAGGCCGGCCTAGTGATAATCCCCTTATTGTACATATTGCCGATCAGAGTATGCTCAGCAACTTAGTCACAAGCATCTCTGATGAAGCTTTATTGCTTATGAAAACTTTTTGGCCAGGTCCTCTTACCCTTATCTTTAAGGCCAGCTCTCTTGTGCCTAAAGAAGTGACGGCTGGACTTGATACTGTGGCCATCAGACTGCCTTCTCATCCCGTTATGCAAAAACTAATTGATTTATCCGGGGTGCCCTTAGCAGCCCCTAGCGCCAATACATCAGGCAAACCGAGCCCTACAAATGCCCAAAGAGTGATTGAGGACCTAGATGGCAAAGTGGATGTTATTATCGACGGCGGGTCTTCTTCTGTTGGGGTAGAGTCTACTGTTTTGGATATGACCTCTGATGTACCGGTCATTTTAAGACCTGGAGGCATTACGTATGAGATGCTGCGGGCTGTATTAAAAACAGTTATCATAGACCGCGCCATCAGCCATACATTATCAGCTGATCTTTTGCCTAAAGCACCTGGTATGAAATATACACATTATGCTCCAAATGCTGAAGTTTTTATTGTCAAAGGTCACTCAGAAGCTGTCATGATTAAAATTTCTGAACTTATAAAACTAAGCAAATCCCAAGGTAAAGCCGTCGGCATATTGGCTACAGATGAGACTTCTCATCTGTTTCATGCTGATTTAGTTCTGAGTGCGGGGCCAGAGGCTGACTTAAACGTTATTGCGGCCAACCTTTTTGAAAAACTTAGGGAATTTGATGATGCACATATCGATATTGTTTACTCCCTTGCTTTTCCTAAAGAAGGCATTGGGTATGCTGTCATGAATAGATTAGAAAAGTCCGCTTCTTATCATATTATAGAAGTCTAAATTAAAGGAGAATGTAGTGTGAGAATATTATTTGTTTGTACTGGCAATACGTGCCGCAGCCCTATGGCTAAATATTTACTTGAGTATCTCATCTCACAAAACAATGGAAAACCTATAGAAGTCTTTTCTGCTGGAATTGGTGCACATCTGCCCTCTCCTATATCTTCCCATGCAGCCAGCCTGCTGTCGGAAAAACATATTGATACTTCTTCCCATCAGGCTGTGTTATTCACTCCTGACCTTGTAGATAAAACGACAGTTGTCCTCACCATGGGCGCTTCTCATAAAGCAAATATTTTGTCTAGGTATCCTTTTTTGTCTGGGCAGGTTCATACATTGGCTGAATATGTCAATTGCAGTGGTGATATAGCCGACCCTTTTGGAAGTTCTTTGGATGTTTATAGGACCTGCTTTATACAGCTTGAAAAACTTATTACTAAACTCTATTTACAAATTTAAAAAATGTATTATATACTATAAACAAATTGGAGGAACATTTATGATAGCAATTGCAAGTGATCATGGCGGTTTTGTACTAAAACAGGAAATTATGGCTCATTTAGAGTCAAAAGGGGTTGCATTTAAAGATTTTGGTGCTTTTGATGACAAAGCTGTTGACTACCCCGATTATGCAAAACTTGTCACATCTGCCATTATAAACGGAGAATGCAGTGAGGGCATATTAATATGCGGAACAGGCATTGGTATATCCATAGCTGCTAATAAAGTTGCTGGCATCAGATGTGCTCTTTGTCATGATGTCTTCTCTGCTGAGGCGACGCGTCTTCATAACGATGCCAATGTGCTGGCTCTAGGCGGCAGGGTCATCGGTCCTTCCCATGCTCTAAGAGTTGTTGATGCTTTCCTTTCAACACCTTTTTCTAATGAAGAAAGACACATTAATAGAATAGCTAAAATTGAAAACTAATAACCAATTCAATACACTTTAGGAGGAATATTAAAAAATGAACAAGGTATTTATTATGGATCATCCACTTATTCAACACAAGGTTTCACGTCTTAGAAATAAAGAAACTGGATCAAAAGAGTTTCGTGAACTCGTAAGAGAGATAGCACAGCTTATGTGTTATGATGCGACTAGGGACCTTCCTCTTGAAGATTACGAAGTAGAAACCCCAGTTGGACACGCCATCGGCAAACGCATATCAGGAAAAAATCTAAGTATCGTTCCGATCTTACGTGCAGGTCTTGGTATGGTCGATGGCATGCTTGATTTGGTGCCAACAGCTAAAGTAGGCCATATTGGCCTTTATAGAGATCCTGAAACACTTAAACCGGTTGAGTACTACTGTAAGCTTCCTCAAGATGTTGAAGAAAGAGAATTTTTTGTCCTTGATCCAATGCTTGCCACAGGTGGTTCTGCAGTAGCAGCTATTCAGTTCATCAAAGACAGAGGGGCTAAAAACATCAACTTTTTATGCCTTATTGCTGCCCCTGAAGGCCTAGCTACTCTGGAAAAAGCCCATCCAGATGTAAGTATTTATGTGGCATGTCTTGATCAAAAATTAAATGATCATGCTTATATTATCCCAGGTCTTGGAGA
>JAQSYC010000077.1 GCA_029256345.1 Clostridia bacterium
TTTTCTATATGTTGTATCTTATCAACAATCATACTAACCTCCTGTTCTTTTGCCAATCTAAGTGCTTGTATCACCTAACAAAACCCCTTTTTCTAGTATAATATTAGAAAAAGGGGCTTTGCCAAAAGTGTATTTCTTAAAATTATTTGGCACCAAAGTGATTGGGCATCCACATAATAACATCTGGCACATAGGTCACAATAAATAATAAAGCAATCATAATCATAACCATTGGAAGAATTTCTTTTATAACCCGCTTGATAGGCGTTTTACTCATTCCTGATACAATAAAGAGCAACATACCAAAGGGCGGTGTCGAAAGACCTATCATCATATTAAGACAAATCACCACACCAAAGTGAACAAGGTCTATACCAAAAGCTTTTACAAGTGGAATAATCATAGGTACAAATACCAACTGTATCGTACTGACATCCATGATAGTTCCTAAAAGTAAAAATACAATATTCACAACAAATAAGAAAACATAAGGATTGTCTGTAATACCCATAACAATTGCTGTGACTACATTAGGAAGCTGTTCCAATGCTATAATATAAGAAAATAACATGGAGGTTCCAACCAACAAACCTAAAGTAGCTGTCATTCTTGCACTTTCTCTTAGTATTTTCCAAAGGTCCTTAGCTCCCATATTTCTATAAATAAGCACTGAAACAATGATAGCATATAAAGCGGCAACAGCTCCCGCTTCCGTCGGCGTAACTGCCCCACCGTAAATGCCTCCCAATAAAATAATAGGTGTTAAGAGTGCTGGTATAGCTTGTATAGCAAATCTTAAAAACTCTCTTTTAGTGTATTTTTCACCTCTTGGGTAGTTTCTCTTATGTGAAATAACAGCCACATAGACCATCAGCATGATGGCAAGAAGTACGCCTGGCACCATCCCCCCCATAAATAAATTACCTATTGAAGCACCTGAGAGCATAGCGTAAACAATCATTGGAATGCTTGGTGGGAAGATAGGTCCTATTGTGGCTGAAGCCGCAGTAATCGCACAGCTAAACCCATCATCATACCCTTCTTTTTTCATTTGGTTTATTTCCATAAGTCCAAGTCCTGATGCATCTGCAATAGCTGAACCAGTCATACCCGAGAATATAAGAGAAGCCAAAACATTAACCTGTGCTGTTCCTCCTTTAAATTTCCCTAAAAGTCCATTGCAAAACTGAAAGATTTTTTCTGTTACCAACCCTTGATTCATAACATTGGCTGTAAAGATAAATAAAGGCGCTGCAAGCATGATATAATTAGAAAACATATTCCCGCTAATTACTGTAAATACCTGCCCCAAATCATTGCCACTCACTATAAAATAAACAATAGAGGCTGCCAGCATTGCAAAGGATACAGGCATTCTTACAATAAAACATAGTGCCATTACGGCAAAAAGTATCATAATACTCACTGGCATATTAGTTCACCTCTTCCTTTTTCTGCGGCATAAATTCTTTAATCACGTTATAAGCACATCTGATGATAATATCTATAAACATCAGCAGAAATGGTGCAAATACCCATTTATACGGCAGTTCCAAAACCCCTGTTATTCCTTGCTTACTTAACATTGAAGTTGTGCAAGGTACAAAAGCTATAGTGACTAAACCAGCTATAAATCCGTTATAACCAATCCTAAACACCTTTTGTATCTTTTCGCTGACTGAATCATAAACCAAACCAAATACCACATGCTCATCCAGTTTAATGGCCTGACCTACTCCAAAAAACGTTGTCCACATATACGCTAATATACTTATTTCATAGGTCCAAGGCCCTTTGATTGATTGTATTATTAAAAATTTATTATTTTGCAGCTCCTTGTATTTCTTCATAAAGTGCCATATCCCACTTGGCCACTTGCTCTGGGTCATTAAGATAAGCCCCTTGTACCTTTTCTCTAAATTCATCCAGATTTGGATAGGTAACTGTTAGACCTTTTTCTTCAAAAAATTTAAGAAGTTCTTCTTCTTTCTTTAGGTTAGTGGTGTCGCAAAAGTCTCTCGCTGCCTCAGCTGCTTCCATCATGGCTTTTTGCTGTTCCCCGCTCATTGCATCCCATGTTGCTTTATTAACAGAAGGATAAATAGAATCAATCACATGATTGGTTACAGCAATATATTTTGTAACTTCATAAAACTTAGCACTCTGTACCGTTGGCAACGGATTATCCTGTGCATCGATTGCTCCTGTCGAAAGTCCTGTATAAACTTCACTGAAAGACATCGGCGTTGGGTTAGCTCCAAGGGCTTTTCCAAGGAATAGCCACGCTGGCGAGTTAGGCATTCTAAGCAGTAATCCTTTCATATCTTCATAGCTGTTAATCGCTTTTTTAGTTGTATTTACTTCACGGGAGCCTAGATAAAAACTTGATAGCGGAACGATACCCACTTGTTCTTCAATATCCTTTCTGATCCTATTTTTGCCTATATCTCCATTTAAAGTGGTTGTCATATGGTTGTAGTCTTTAAAGAAATAACCGGCTGTAAACATATTAAAGTAATCAATCTTAGTTGCAAGAGTTGGGTTGGATATGTACGCCATATCAGCATCTCCATTGATAATGGCATCAAATTCATTTTCGGCTGTAAAAAGCGAACCTGAATGATAAACCTTTACCTTAACTGACCCTCCTGATAATTCTTCAACTTTTTTGGCAAAAACATCCATTGCCTCTGTGTGTGCATCCCCTGGTACAGAAACACTTGTGAATTTAAGATCAAAGGTTTTTCCATTTCCAGCAGGGGTTCCTTCTTCCTTTTTCACCTCAGTTGCTACTTCTGTTTTCGCTGTCTCTGTAGTCCCTTTATTTGCAGTGTTTTGCCCACAACCACCTAATGTAAACATTACCCCTACCAGCATTGAAATTGCTACCATTTTTTTAAACATACTATTCCTCCTCTTAATAAGTTAAAATGTTGATTGATTTTTATCTTAAAGACCTAGCTCCCCCATCAGCTATGGAGCCATTCCTTAACTAAGTGGTACATCCTCTGAAGCTGTTCAACTTCCATTTGTCTGCTCTTTGTAAGCTCTGCATGATCTCTTACCCTACTTGTATAACCAACGCCTAATCCTTCCAGCCCCATATGATATTTGGCATTAACAGGATAACACTGACACTCTATCACAGAAGCTAATCCTAAAAACGCCTGTAGTTTTTCAGCCTTCTCAGGATATTTAGCATAATTGTCACAGAGCCATACATAAAGTTCTGCATGAAAGTTAGTCATAATCCCACTGTATCCTGCACACCCCATCTTTAGGCTGTCTAGTAACGTTGCTGCATTGGCATTATAGATTTTTAGACAACTGCCCGCTACAGCATCTATCTTAGCCCGAAGCTGCGGCGGGTCACAGCATGTATCTTTGAGAAATAAAAATCTGCCTGTATCTGCACACCACTTTAGTGTTTCCGGTGTAATCAGCCTTTTATAAGGATAAGGGCATTCATAAATACCAAACGGAATATCCGATATCTTATTGATCATCTGCTCTATGTTTTTTTTCAATACAGATTCCTCTTCATCTGGCTTGGCAAACTTATTTGAAATAAACACATAGGCATCTATTCCTAAATCTATAATAGCTTTTGCTTCTTCAATCTGTTCTTCCTGTGTCTCTGCTACATGTCCTGACGCTATAATAGAAATATTTTTAGGAGTATTTTCTACTATGAATTTTGTAAGTGCAAACCGCTCTTCCTTAGATAGAAAAAACATCTCACTTGACTGACATACCGCAAATATCCCTGCAACCCCTTGCTCATTATACCACTCGATAATCTTTAATACCCCATCATAGTCTATTTTATTGTCTGCTGTATATGGGGTGACCATAGTAGGCCATACGCCATTTGCTATTGTATTAATCATTGCTCTCTCCTCTCGCTGTATGTATTTAGAATAAATTCTATTTGTATTTAACTTCATGTATAGTATAATATTTTTAATTACTTTAAGCATCCAATATAATATTTAGTACTTTTTTATACATTTAATCTTGCGTATAATTTATTTTTGTTTAAATTATCTTGTGATAAAGAAAGGAGTATTATTGATGTATGAATTATTTGATGAGTTTTGCTGGGAAAAACATAAAAAGGTTATAACCTTTGATTATCATAAGATATCTGGTCTTAAGAACTTCGCTTATTGGAATCTCAGTAGGGCTATCATCCCAACTCCCATGCATTATCATTCAGATATTGTAGAAATGCACTGTCTAGTAAAAGGCAAACGTCTTTGTCACGTGGAGGATAAAAGTTATAATATCACAGGCAATGAAGTTTTTATAACTTTTCCTACAGAAATGCACAGTACAGGTTCGGTACCCCAAAATCCTTCAGAGTTTTATGCTTTTCAAGTAGATCTTAAAAATAAAGACAATTTATTAGGTTTAGATAAGGCCTTCAGCAACATACTTTTCTCCTTGCTGACAGACCTTAAATATCGGCATCTCAAACTCGAAAACTCGCATATTACACTGTTAAAAAAGGCCTTTGGTCTATTTTCCAAAGGGGATATACATTCTACTTATTCGGGTGTTCAGTACTTGTGCTGCTTTTTATTTGATATTCCAAACCTATCACCTATTACTCAAGGCACGCTCTCTAAACGTGATAGGCACATTCAAAAGGCTCTTAATCATATAGAGGAAAACTTCTGCTCTAATATCCAGTTAAAAGATCTGGCGGCTATCTCCTGCTTATCCTTATCAAGATTTAAAAGTAAGTTTAAGGAAGAGGTGGGCATTACCCCTAATGAATATATTACCCTCAGAAAGATTGAATACACTAAACACGAACTGGAGAACAGCCTTATATCCATTACAGACATAGCTTTTAAAGCGGGATTTTCATCCAGCAACTACTTTTGTTCTGTATTTAAAAAACTTGCCAATTGCAGTCCCTCCCAATACCGTGAACGATTTTATTCCTCACATACTTAAAAAACGCTTGAGAGCATTTTGCCCTCAAGCGTTTTGTTATTTATAAATGGTTTATGGATAGTAAATAACCATACTAGCTCTAGTAAATCTATCCGATGGATTGTGATAGATATGGGTTCTGTCTGCTCTAAAGCGAATAGCATCGCCTTTTTCTAGTACATATTCTTCACTGCCTACTGTGATCATCAGTATCCCCTCATGAACGGTAATAAACTCTTCCGTTTTTTCTCCATGAGCCTCTGAGCTAAACAAACCACCCGTCTCAAGCTCTATGGTATAGACTTCAAATTTCCTCCCATCTTCTGAAGGAAAAATAGAATACACATAGTATTTACCCTCTCCATCGATCTGGGGTTCTACCTCTGTCTCTCTTACAACAAGGGTATCGGGTTTAGGTATATTGATAATGGCAGTGTAAGGTATTTTAAGTCCTGAGGCAATTTTCCAAATGGTATTGATCGTGGGACTCGATTCCCCTATCTCAATCTGCCGCAACATCGCCTTACTTACCCCAGTTATTTCTGAAAGCTTTTCAAGACTTAACTTCATTTCGCTTCTTATGCGTTTGAGATTGCTCGCAACTATCTGATTTAAATCTTTCAAATAAACCTTCCTCCACTCTTGTATTTTGTGATGCAGCCTAGTATAATACAAACATAACAAAACTTATATAACATCCAATTCGATTGTTATAACAACCAACCGATTGTATTGAGTCTTTCTTTACCTCTTTTTATTATACTACTGCAATTGGTGACTAAAATCAAACCCTTAGATAGGAGGATTTATTATGTTCAACCGTTCTCACGTTCTACTCAGCTTAAAAGAAGGTGCCATTTCTGGATTGCCTCTTGTCGTTGGCTATTTTCCCGTTGCCATGGCTTTTGGGCTGCTTGCCAAAAATACCAATATTTCACTTCAAGATAGCTCCTTGTTTTCTTTAGTTGTGTTTGCAGGGGCCAGCCAGTTCATGGCCCTTGACCTTATTAACGCCGGCATGACTTTCGGCAATATTATTCTTGCTACTTTTTTTCTTAATCTGCGGCATTTGATGATGAGTGCCTCTTTATCTGTACGGCTTCAAGCTATTCAAAGGCATTGGCTCCTTTTTATTGCTTTTGGCATAACCGATGAGTCATTTTCAGTTTCTTCTCTAGGAGATAAGACACTGAATGCCCCCTTTCTCCTGGCCTTGCATGGGGTCTCCTACAGTTCTTGGGTTTTAGGTACTGTCTTTGGTTATCTTGTAGGCACTATTCTGCCTGTTTCCGTCCAAAGCAGCTTAGGCATAGGCCTTTATGCTATGTTTATGGCACTATTAGTTCCTGCGCTTAAAAAGTCCTCTCAACTATTGATGTTATCTATATTTTGTGGAATTTTATATGCTACTATTTCTTATTTGAAACTGATCCCCGATTCTTGGTGCCTTATAGCTGTTATCATTACTGCATCCGCAATAGGCGCACTTGTTTTAAAAGATGAACTTTTGGAGGTGACCGCATGAAAAGTTATTTACCCCTTATCTTAGGCATGATGCTGGTTACATATATTCCGAGATTATTACCGCTGCTTATCATAACAGAACGTCCTTTACATCCCTTTTTCAAGAAATTTTTACTTTTTATCCCCTATACGGCCCTAAGTGTTCTTATTACCCGTGGTATGATGGAAGCCACTGGTGGCATGCAGCTCGTTACATTTGTAGGCTTGGGCGCCGCTGCCTTATGCTCCTGGTTTAAAGGTGGATTGGTGCTATCGGTTTTTGTGGCTATTGTAGCTTCTTTTTTAAGTTTACAGATTTTATAAATGTTTTTATGAAAAATAAACATCTGAAAACTCAATAGCTGTTGCCTTAATCAACCTGTCATCAACCATTATATCTATCATTTGTTTTTTGACAGACTCTTTTACCCTTTTTGCAGGCAATAAAACTGTAAAGGTGCTGCCTACACCTTCTTTACTTTCTAAAGTTATTTCCCCATCCATTTTCTCAACCAACATTTTAACAAGGTATAACCCAATCCCTGTCCCTTCTGCCTGCCTGGCGAGAGAATTATCTGCTTGTCCAAATCTCTCAAAAATCAAACTTTGCTTATCGTCTGGAATGCCCCTTCCATTGTCTTTTACCTGAATACAAATCTGATGTTTTTTATTAACTACTGCCGGAGATACGATTACTTTAACCAGACTGCCTTTTGGCGTGTATTTAACAGCATTGGAGAGTAAATTGAGTAAAATCCTTTCGTACTTTTCTTCATCGATTCCCATTATCTTTTCATTTATAGAGGAACAAAAAGATATTTCAATCCCCTTTTGTTCTGCAAAAATTTTAATGGATTCAGTAATTGATTGTGTGAGGGCAATAATATCCCTATTTACCTTATCTATAGTGAGATGCCCTGCATCCATCCGTGTAATGTCTAAGAGGTTATTCACTAGCTTTAACTGTCTGTTAGCATTTTGTCGTATCTTGTTCAAATAATCTTTGGCTTTATAGGAAAGTTCCTGACCACACAGAAGCTCCATAGCCTGAATAGCTGAATTAATCACTGCCAGCGGTGTCTTAAACTCGTGGGATATAAGAGATAAAAAATCATCTTTCATTTCAATGACTTTTAAAAGTGCTTCTCTTTTTTCTTTTTCTTTTTGCAGCATTTCTTCTTGCTGCTTTTTGATAAGTATGTGATTTTGAAGAGACTCTGTAATATCACGATGCAATACTGCCACTAAGATCAACTGGTTATGTTCATCAAAAATGGGACTCGCATTAATTTCAGTAATTTGATTTTTTTTAGGCGTTTTAATAACAATTACAGCATTTTTGACCCATTCTCCCCTGAGTGCTTTTTGTGTTGGATTATCTTCAAAAGGTATTACATTGCCATCCAAATCGAAATATTCATAGCCTTCATAAACACTATATACTTTTTCTCTAGCCATTTTTTCTGGATAAAGCTCTTTTGCAACCGCATTCATTGTAATAAGTTCACCTTGCTTGTTATAGATTGCAAATGCTTCTGATATGTTTTCAATGATTGTTGTTATCAGTTCTTTTTGAGATTTTATTTGCCTTTCTTTTTTTGTGATTTGTCCTGAACCATTTATCCTTTCTATGTTTTGACTATCTTCATCCTGACTATTCAAATTTTTGCTATTTAATCTCAATAGCTCTATTAAATCATCCTTCACCACATAACTGTTTTTCATGTAATCCTCCTCAAAGTGGCTGTCTAGTTTAAAATTTTCATAATATTTATTTTATCATAATATTAAATTATGGAATAATCAAGAAAATAATGTAAATATGTCCTAATTGTAAACTCTCATTATTTAACAAAAAATATCTTGTTAATTTAACTTAAAGTGTCTATACTATATCTAAGCTTCATATATTTTAAAATTTTATAAATAAAGGAGGAATTTATTATGACAAAAGATTTTTATACTAGCATACAAGATAGACGTTCTATATACGCTATTTCTAAAGAATCAACTGTTTCAGATGAAAGGATCTCAGAGGTCATCAGCCACGCTGTAAAACATACACCTTCGGCCTTTAATTCTCAAAGTGCCCGAGTAGTCGTTTTATTAGGTAAAAACCATGATAAATTATGGGATATTACGAAAGACGAACTTAGAAAAATTGTACCAGAAGATCAATTTGCATCTACAGAAGAAAAGATAAATTCATTCCAAAGCGGATATGGTACAGTACTCTTTTTTGAAGACCATGCAGTTATTGAGTCCCTTCAGCAGCAATTCGCTCTTTACAAAGATAATTTTCCCGTTTGGTCACAGCAATCAAGCGGTATGTTACAGTTTGCTGTGTGGAATGCATTAGAAATAGAAGGTCTAGGTGCCTCTTTACAGCACTACAACCCACTGATTAATACGGGCGTACAGCTGGAATGGAATATACCTGCCAACTGGAAACTTGTGGCACA
>JAQSYC010000078.1 GCA_029256345.1 Clostridia bacterium
AGGCTTTAAGTGCAAGAATATTACGGGGGGCTACAAAACGATTGAAGCCATGGGATTCAAGCCACAAATAAAAGAATAAATGTAAATACTCTTCTGGATAAGCTGTCAGAAGAGTATTTTGGCATGGGAAAGGAGACTTATGGAGAGACTGTTGGAATTAGCTAAAGACTATGTTTTTTTAAATACTTTGCCTATAAAGGCTAAACAAACAATAGCCAAGCATTTAATGGTGCATCATTACAAAAGAGGTGACAAACTGATTGACAACAGGGGATCTTGTGTGGGGTTTTCCTTCATCTTGGGAGGAACATTAAGAGTTTATAGAATGAGTGACGAGGGCCGTGAGGTTACACTGTATAGGTTAAAAAAAGGAGACAGTTGTTTTTTGACCATATTATGTGTATTGTCTCACTTAGATAATTATGCCTTTGCGGAAGTAGAAGAGGATGCCGTGCTTGCCATTGTGCCTATGGAGATTTTTAAAGAATATATTTTAGAGGATAAGGAGTACCTTAAGTATATATTCAAAAACTTATACGGAAAGTTTGACCATACGATTGCCACATTAGAAAGGATCACTTTTGACAGCATTGAGAAAAGGGTTATCGATTATTTAAAACAAGCGAGTCAAAAGGTGGTAGGGGAAGCTATTGTCTATACGACTCATGAAAAAATTGCTATAGATATAGGTTCTTCAAGAGAAGTGGTGAGCAGAGTATTAAAAAGTTTTGAAAAAATTGGATTGATTGAATTAGGAAGGGGTAAAATCAAGATTCCTGAGATAGAAAAATTATAAAAATAGAGTAAGGGTGTAAATCCTTATCATAAAAATACCAAGGAGGAATAGCAATGGATTCAATCAAGTTAGGTATCGTTGGCACAAGCCAGATAGCCAAAAAATTTGTTATGGCATGCCAAGATGTACCAGAAATAATACCATATGGTGTCTACTCCAGAACCTTTGAATCGGGCAGCACATTTGCAGAGGAGATGAGTATTCCTTATGTGTTTACAGCGTATGAGGAAATGTTAAAAAATACGTTAATAGATGCGCTCTACATAGCATCGCCCAATGCTTACCACTTCAAACAAGCACAGCTGGCCTTGGAATATGGGAAGCACGTTATATGTGAAAAAGCAATTACATCTAATCTCAAAGAACTGGAACTTTTGATAGAGCAGGCTAAAGAGAAAAAATTACTCATAGTAGAGGGCATGAAGTCTTTAGGAATGCCTACTTATAAGCAAGTTAAAATGAATTTAGATAAAATTGGAAAAGTGAGAAAGGCCGTATTTAACTACTGCCAATATTCTTCTAAATACCCAGCTTATCTAGCTGGGGAAAATCCTAATATCTTTAATCCGAAATTTTCAGCCGGGGCCTTAATGGATATAGGGATTTATTGCATTTATCCATGTATTGACTTGTTTGGCATGCCAAAATCTATCAAAGCCCAAGCGACGTTACTGGATAATGGCATTGATGGGAGTGGAAGTATTTTATTAGAATATGAGGATAAAGAGGTGAGTATACTCTACTCAAAGATAAATGATTCAAGTCTGGGAAGTGAGATCATGGGAGAGGAAGGCACAATTTTTATAGACACTATCTCCTCACCGCTGACTGTCGAACTAAGAAAGAAGGGTCAACTGTCTCTAACCTTAAGTGCCCCATTAGAACACGCTTCAATGTATTATGAAGTTAGAGAATTTGTAGATACACTTATAAAAGGAGAAACAGAATCTGCTGTTTACAGTTATAAATTAACTAAAAATATTATGAGCATACTGGATCAGGTCCGTCGTGATATAGGACTTATGTTTCCAGCAGACCTATGATACCTTGCTTGATAAAGCCCTAAACCATGAAGTGTTTAGGGCTTTTATGATGAAAGGAGATTATTCAATATCTACAATGCGTTTAGAAGTTACTTCATATAAATCAATATAATTTGAATTTATTTTTATAATAGGCCTATAAACACATTTAGGATGAATAAATACTACTTCCCCAATCTCACCGGAATCTAAAGTGACATAAACGCCAATATAATAATTCGCAATATTACTACAGAAAGTAAGCAGCATATTTGGATCAAATTTTGTAAGACCGTCAGTTAATAAAATCTTAAGTGTATCAAAGATGTGGTGTTTTTTTCTGAGGGTCTCATAAGTATCAGCGATGGCCAATATTTTAGCCACTTTATTAATAGAAGAAGAAGTCAGCTTAATGGGAAAACCAGTTCCGTCAAATCTTTCGTGATGGGCCAAAATACCTTTGGCGATTGAAGGATCTAATTCTTGAATCTTACTGACAATATTGTAGCTGTAGATGGGATGCTTCTCATATTCAGCCAGTTCAGCATAAGATAACTGCTCTGTTTTATTGATCATATCAAAAGCTAAATTAATGCCGCCTATGTCGTGAAGTAGTGCAGCCTTGACTGTATTGATTAAGAGCTCCTCATCCTGATGTGTCCATTTGCAAATGAGCATCGATAAAAAAGACACGTTTAATGAATGGGTATAAATAGTATAATCCAGCTGTTTAATGAGATTAGTACAACCTACTAGGTTATGGTTGTTCGTAAAGTCAGCAACAATATGAGTATAAATATCCTCAAATCTATCAGAAGAAGCATCTGGCGACTGAGCCATCTTACCAATGGTTGCTTCAAGTGCTTTGCTGTATTTTTTATAGTTTTCTATGGTTTCGGCGGGCAGATTCCATACCTTATCAAAAGAATCTAAATAAATCCATATATCTGCATGAATAAATTTTTCTAAACTATCTAAGTTATCCTTAGTAAGCATGTGATTTTGTCCTACAATCGTTGCACCTGTCTGCATATCAATAATGGGCTGTGCAGTTACCATACCTGGAATACATTTAGATATAGGCAATATTATTTTTTGCATAGGAGTGACCTCTTTTCCTTGTCAAATGAAGTATTTGATATATATATCGGCTAAACATCAAAAAATATGATATTTATACTATATGTATACTTTGTTATCGCCAATATAGAATAGGTAGTTAAGCGATTTGCATAAAAATAGAAGTATTTTTCAAAAATATTGATTAAATTTGAAGGTTGAAATATAATTAGAAATAAATTGATTAGATGAGGTTGTATAAGATGCTGATAGGTTTTAATCATATTAAAAATAGAATTCTTATATTTTTCTTTGCAATTATTTTGCTGCCTATTACAAGTTTGGGGTTGTTTGCCAATACCGCGTATTCAAGATCCATAGAAAAAAGTGCTAATGCTCATACCGCACAGATGATCAATCAAATTCAAAACAACATAGAATATTATCTTAAATCAATAGATAATACGATGTATTACATATCCCAAACACCAGATGTTGTACACTATCTTTCTGATAACAGTGAAGAGAATGCAGCCTTAGAAATAAGAGTAAGAACGATGTTAAATGTCTATACCGAAGCTAATCCAGAGATTTCAGGTATCCTTATTGTCAATCAGGAAGATAAACATTTAAGCAATGAGCTTGTTAAAAATAATAGGGATCCCCTTATGGAGGAGGTATGGTATCAGGAAGCAATGAGGCATCCAGACAAAACCTATTATGTCAGTAAACCCATAGGACGTAATATCGCCACCTATTCCGATTATAGTGCGGACCAGGTTATCTCTATATCTAGGGTCATGAAGCATCCAAAAACAAATGAAGTGACCGGAGTCATCTTAATTGATATGAAGCTCAACAAATTTGAGGAGATTATAAAAGATAATAATATAGGACAAAAAGGTTTTTTTTACATATTAGATAAAAATAATGATATGGTATATGCTCCAATCAATCCAGTGATTTATCGTATTAATAATGAATGGTTTAAGGATGAGTCTAGTGTGCTACTGAGGGCTATCAATGGAGAAACTTTTGAAATAATGAGTGAGACAAGTCAGGAGACAGGCTGGAAAATCATAGGAGTTTTTTCGATACAAGAAATCTTATCTGATGTACTCAATATGGAAACTTTTGCGATGGTTATCAGTGGGATAACATTGGTTTTAGCGGTGATGTCAGCCATTGTATTTACAAATACCATTGTTACACCGATCAAAGAACTAACAGCACTGATGAAAAAAGTAGAACAAGGAGATTTGGAGGTAAGCTTTGAAAATACTAAGTACAAGGATGAGTTCGGAGAATTAGGCCATAGCTTTAATCATATGCTCAAAGAAATCAAACAGTTGATTGAGATGGTTTATACAGAGCAAAGGAACAAACGTAAAGCAGATATTAAAATTCTACAGGCACAAATCAAACCTCATTTTTTATACAATACACTAGATACCATACAGTGGATGGCCTCAGATTATGGAGCTAAAGATATTGTTGAGATCATCGGTGCATTAACCAAACTTTTCAGGATAGGGCTGAGTAAAGGGCGGGAGGTGATTGCAATTGAACAGGAAATTGAACATATTAGAAGCTATATGATCATACAAAAAGCCAGATACGAAGATAAACTAGACTATGATATTATCTATGATGAAACCTTGCTAGATAAAACGATACTTAAGCTTACAACGCAGCCGATAGTAGAAAATGCCATTTATCATGGGGTTAAACAAAAAAGGGGAAAAGGTAAGATACGAATCAATTTTTTAAAAAGAGATGAAAAGCTGATTGTTAAAATCACAGATGACGGAGCCGGAATAGCTGAAGATAAGCTTCGTGAGATTCAAAGGATGCTGGATAATGAAAGTATAAGTACAGTCACATCAGAAGAAGGATCGGGGTATGGTATTTATAATGTACATACCCGCATTAGAATGACTTACGGCAATGAATACGGTGTGTATTATTTCAGTAAAATAGGAGAAGGAACAACTGTTGAAATCGTGCTGCCGTTATTAGAAATATAAATAGAGTGAAGTAAGAAGGGAGCTTATTATGTTTAAAGTTCTTATTGCTGATGATGAGCCAAAAATTAGAAAAGGTATAAAAAACATTTTAGACTGGGGGATGCTGGACTTTGAGATTATCGCAGAAGCAGAGGATGGTGAGGTGGCATTTGAAAGGGCGGCAGCCACTACGCCAGACCTATTACTGGTAGATATATGTATGCCTTTTATTAATGGTTTGGAACTTATTCATAAGTTGCAGTCGGTCTTAAATAATCCGGTTATCATTATTATTTCAGGCCATGATGAAT
This sequence comes from Clostridia bacterium, assembly GCA_029256345.1. Lineage (GTDB taxonomy): Bacteria > Bacillota > Clostridia > Lachnospirales > Cellulosilyticaceae > FMMP01. The sequence continues at coordinate 5,195 of JAQSYC010000078.1, forward strand.
TTGAATATGCTCAGCAGGCTCTAAAACTTAAGGTGTTTGATTACATTTTAAAGCCTGTAGAAAAAGAAGTTTTGCTCAGTGCAGTCATTAGGGCAAAGCAACATATCATTTCCAGAAGAAATAAAAGTATCAAAGAGGCCTTTACACTTAAGCAGCTTAAAAAAAGCAGCCATTATCTAAAAGAAACATTTTTACAAGAATGGATACAAGGCCAGGTTAAAGAAGAGGAGGCTGCAAGGCAGTTTGCATATTTTAACATCGGGCAGACCTCATCTATGGGGCTTATCCTTATCAGATTAACAGACAAAAGTACAGCGATAATGGAGGAAGGATGGGATATAGAACTTTTGGCTTATGCAATAGAAAATATTGCACGGGAGGCAATGCAGGGTTTTAAAGAACTGACAAGCTTTATAGATACAAAAAATCAAATTGTTTTGATCAGTGATAGTGATCCTATTACGAAGTGGAATGGCCTAGGTATTTCTATTGAAAGATATATAGAGCAATATCTTAAAAGAGAAGTTATTATTGAAGCCCAGCTAATAGATAGTCAAGCAGACATAAAAAATGCTTATCAAGAAGTTTGCGCACGACTCATAGAGAGGAGTCAAAAGACACCTATAGTGGGCACTATTCAAAGATACCTAGAAAAACACTATTCAAACCCAGAATTGTCACTGACACAGATAGCTGGGGAAATCGGTATTAGTCAAACCTATTTAACGAGACTCCTTAAGCAGGAACTGGGATTTTCATTTATAGACTATCTTACCCAGGTTAGACTAAAGAAGGCAGTTGTACTGATGCAGGATCCTCATATTAAAGTGTATGAAGTGGCAGAGATGGTGGGGTATACCAGCCAGCATTATTTCAGCAAGGTCTTTAAAAAAGCTTTTAATATCTCCCCCCTAGATTATAAAAGAGGCGGAAAAAAATGAAGTCTTATAATAGAGAATTACCCTATATAGCAGCTATTATGATGGTTTTTTTAAGTGTAACCTTTATAGGAGGGATTATAGCCTACAATCATACCCGTTTTAATGTCTCAGATAGCGGTGAAGACAATATTGAATTCTTAATAGGTGTATCTCAAGCGGACTTAGAAGAACCTTGGCGCATCATTATGACAGAAGAGATTAAAGAAGAGGCTAAAAAGCATCCTAATCTAAAAGTTATTTATATGGAGGCCGCAGGGAGTTATGACAAGCAAGTTCAAGATATTAAAGAACTTCAAGCCTTTGGAGTGGATCTTTTAATCGTATCCCCTACAAATCCAAGTAAGCTAACCCCTATTGTTTCACAGGTATATCAAAAAATGCCCGTGGTCGTACTAGATAGAAGTATTGAGGGATATGACTATACTTTATACATAGGACCTGATAACAGTGGGGTCGGCAAACAAGCAGGGGAATATATCAAAAAGACATTGGGAGAACAAGGAGGTAATATTGTAGAGATAAAAGGCTCATCGGATTCTCATCCCACAAGAGAAAGAAGTGAAGGATTTAGAAACACAATAGGTGAAGAGAGCACTATTCAAATCTTGGAGGCTATAGATGCCAGCTGGAGCAGAGATCGGGCAGAAGATAAAATGTATGATTTGTATGGAAGCTATAAAAAGATAGATGTGGTATTTGCCCATAATGATGCGATGGCATTAGGGGCCTATAGAGCTTACAAAGAGGCAGAGTATCCCTATCCAGTTAAATTTGTTGGTATTGATGGACTGCCGGGGGACTATGGGGGATTAGATTTAGTTGAAAAGGGGGTATTGAACTGCACTTATATTTGTCCGACAGGGGGAAAAGAGGCAGTCCAATACGCGATAGATATATTGAGTAAGAGAAGGGGGATTCCTAAAAAAATTATATTGCGTACAACACAGATTAATAACGAAAATTTAGAGACCTATAGGCATGAACAAAATAAAGAAGTACCTCTTCATAATCCCGATAAAAAAATAGTACTGGGATTTTGTAATGTAGGCAAAGAAGGGGGATGGCGGGAGGCTAATACAGCGTCTATTAAAAATGCAGCCAAAGAAGCAGATATAGAACTGATGTATTCAGAGGCAGATTTGAGCCAGCAAAGACAAATAGAAGTTTTAAGAGGATTTATAGAAATGGGAGTTGATGTGATTTCATTTTCACCAGTGGT
>JAQSYC010000079.1 GCA_029256345.1 Clostridia bacterium
GGTATTGTATCAAGAAATGCATCCGCGACGGTTTTTGTAAATTCGGAATTGGCAGTATCACCAAATGAGCGTAATCTTCCGTCAAATGTTCTCTGTACCAATCCTACCGTAATAGAATCAGTGGAGAAATTAATATTGTCCGTGGATTGCTGTGTGGTCTGCGCTCCCATTCTTGGCTTGCCCTTGAAGAACCAGCATAATTCCCTGTTATCTCCGGTTTCTTCTAATTCAATACCAATTGCGATATCTTTCGGCTGTGCCCCTACTACTTCATGCAACGTTCCGTCTGTATAGGTATTACCGTAAATCTCTGCCCTGACTTCGATAAACACTTTATTAATATCAAGCGCTAATTCTCCTCCGGTTAACCGGCTGATATCCTCTTCTTTAACTCCTGCTCCGTATAATGTACCGGTTGCTACTGTAGGAGTAAACTGCACCTGCATAGGCTTACCAAATTCTTTGATAGGTCCATGCTTAAATGAGGTTTTTGTATCCTCTATTACCATTGCATAAACGATTCGTTTAATATTAAATCTATTCGCTTTTCCGCTCGGCATTTTATTCCCCCGCTTTCTTTATTAGTTGGAATGTAAAATATGTATGGTAAATCTTTGTATCTGCTTCAAAAATGTGTTCCTTATTCGGATGCGTAAATGTAGTGTCGTTAACAATTGCCTGTTTTATGGCTGTAATTGACTGTTTTACGGCTTCTGTCTTGGCCTTGTACCAGAAATCAATCTGACATCCTGCTACCTCTTCTACGGCCTTTCCAGAGCTGAATATTGCACCCGATTCACTGTAAAAGTGGAAGGTGATGCAAGGGAAAATATTTTTTCCTTGGCCTTCGTCATATAAAATAGGCCGTAAAGTGGTTGCAGCCTTTAAAAATTCCATTATCCTATCTTCCATTGTCCACCGCCTTAAAAACTGCACTATCCATAATTGCATCAATACTGGATTCCGATTCCTGCAAAGCCTTATCCGTAAAGTGCTGCGCCTGTGTTTCAGAGGTCCCGTTATCTACCAGATGCCATTTATAAGCCGTCTTTCTTCCACCACCTATAATAGCAATAACTTCACCTTCGTTATCGTCCTTTATTCTGAATTTAACATCTGTTTTCATATGCTGATACATGGGAGTATCTACGGTAGATTCCGGTAAGTTTTTTACTACTGCAGCACTTACCACCTTTGCACAATCTTTTATTATTTTACCTCTTTGGCTAAACATGCTATCTGCTACACTGTTAATATCCTGTTTAAAAAAATCAATCGCTGAATGGTAACTTAAATCTACTTTCATAATATCACCCACATATTAATTCAATTTCTTCGCTATCTTTCGGTTTGTAAGTACGGATAATATCATAAACAGCACCATCAACCTGTATTTTCGTGGCATAAAGAGGTTTATTAGTATCCTGCTCCAAGTGCTTTGTTAAATCATAATCTATTGTATTAAGAGTAAATACGATAGATGGATTCATACCAGATTGTTGTGCAACATAAAATTCCTGTCTTGTAACGGAGCCCTCAGAAACAAATACAGGTTGTGATTTTCCTACCAGTTCTCCATTTACAACCGTTTCCCAAAGAAGTATTGCATCTTTATCCAATAATTTCACTCCTTGCCTTTACAATCCTATTTTTTATCCTTAATTGTAAGTTTTGTGAAAGTGGTATATTCTCTGTTCTTTTGCGGTACCACCAGGCGGCATAGTCTGATAGCAACATAATATCATCAATATTAGCCGGCGTTTCTCCTTCTGCTTCTATTAATAGCTTAAAACCCTTCTTTTCGAGTTCGGCCTTTTGAGACAATATGAAGTTTGTAAAATATGTATCCCTTGCCGTACTGGTTATACCAAAATCAGATTTAAACATTGCTAATACTTGTTCCATGCTTCACCTTCTTTAAAGGCAGCAAGCTAACCCTGCTGCCCTAAAAATTCATTTATGATATCGTTTTTGAGTGTCTTTGTTATGCTATAACCCAGTTCTGCGGCTAATTCCTTAATCTGTAAAACCGTCATTCCGTTAAGGTCATCAGCCGCATAACTGGCACTCTTTAGGCTATAGCTATTTACCCCACCGGGTCTACTACTGTCACAAGTACAAACGCGTCCGTCTTTGTGGGTTTTCCGTCAAATCTTCCTTTTCCGCGGAATGCCATCTGATCTTCTACGAACTTTACATGTTCCGATGTATCAATGGTTACGCTTTCCCTCTCAACAAGGGTGTATTTGGAGAAATCCCCAAACAATACTGTATCAGCATCCATATTATTGTTGAACACAACTCTAAGCCCTAATAAATCAGGCTGTGTTAAGTTTGGTAGTTTTCCCACTACCTGTCCGGAAGAATTAACATTGATGGTATATCCGAGGAATTTATTGTAGTATGTGGCTCTCTTCATTACCGCTACAATTTCTCCGATAGAATCAGCTCCAGTGTCAATCAGGCTGATAGGTTTTACGATATCAATCAATTTGCCCGTATTTGCTGTAACCTTATGGTTAGCTGCCAGTTTAGGTATAATTCCATCCGGCTGCTTATTAGTTACTCCTGTACCCTTTAAGATGGCAAGGTCAAGTCCTAAAGAAATTGCTCTTGCAATCTTTTTTGTCACATAATCATCAAGGTTGATAATACTATCCTGTAACATTGAATTATCAACGAATGTAACCTTACCGATTTTATAACCATCGAAAGAAATATCTGTAACAGTTCCTACGTCCCCCGTAGGGATAGGAGCACTCATTTCTACCCATGTAGCTGCCGTGGTATCGGTATCGATAAGGATTCTGGTTGTTCCATTTACCCTGATTTTATCCACCAATGGATATAGAGTGGAGTAGTCCCCCAGGATATCCATAATACGATTAACCACAATTTCCGGGATTGTAAGTTCTCCGCCAGTTACTGCTCTTAAATTTTTAAATTTGTCATAGAACTCTTTTACTTCTGCCCTTTCATAATAGGCGCCAGTTTTAAGTAGTTCTCTTACCTGTAATTTATTCATTCCTTTTTCCCCTCTCTCTTTCTTAGGATTTTCTTTTTTGGATTCTTCTGATCTCTCGTCTAATTCAGACAATTCCTTTTCAATATCTGCAATTTCATTTTCAATAGTAGCTGCCTTTTCGTCTGCGTTAGCTTCTTTTACTTCTTTTTCAAGGGTTTCAATTCCTTCGTTCACAAGGTTAATATCATCCTCTGCTTTTGCTTCCTCAAGAGCTGTTTCCAATTCTGCTTCTCTCTTTTTAAAATCAGCCTGTTGCTGTCTCAAGGACTCAAGCTGCGTTTTCTTAATTGCTAAATCTTTTCGCAATTTTAACTGTTTAAGCATTTATTTTACCTAACCTTTCTTTTAATGCCTGTTTTCGTGTTTCAATTCTCTTTGTTATGCTGTTTCCAAAATCTTTTTTTCTGGCCTGTATTTCCGTTTGTGGGTATGCAGGAAAAGTACAAACGGAGACTTCCTCTGTATCTGCTTCTTTCACAGTCCAGTGGAATTCTCCGTTCATTTCTTCATATTCTTCTGATATAGGCCAAAAACCAAAACTGCAGCCGGTGATATCTCCTCTTTGTACTCTGGCATATGCCGCCACCGCTTGCGAATCTTCATCATTGATTTTCACTCTTCCCCACAGACCATGATTATCAGATTTTAATTCAAGGGTTTGCGCGGATTGTCTGCCCAAAACAAAACCGCTGTCATGATTGTATAGACAGCGGATATCATTGTTTTTTATTGAGTTGTCAAAAGCTCCTGGTGCAATCTTTTCATACGTTCCGGGCCATAATTCAGTTTCTTGGTTAAATACCGCCCAGTATCCTTCAATGTATTTACCGCCGTCCGGCTCTGCTCTAGTTTCAAGTTTGCTTTTGAAATAAGCCTGTCTCTTTTCTTTATCCATTGTTATCACCTTCTTTTAATTTTTTCTGATCTCCCACCTTATCAACTGGTATATAATTTTCCAGGACAATGTAATCATTCATTCCATCAGCATCAACCGGAGAATAATCAAATTCGTTTCTTCCTTCATTTCGATTTAACATTCCTCCCGCAACCATATCCTTAACATGTGCTGTAAGTTCAGGAAGATCATACTGCAATAGGCTCCTTGACTTCATTTTAAAGTACATATCCGGCGAATAAAGAATACTTTTAGTTAGAACCTGTTGAATTATTTGTGAAAAGCTTGAACAGATTCTTTTGACAAAATTGTTATATTCATCCTTTTTAAACTCGCCTACTCCAACCATAAACGGCGGTACATCCATTGCCGTGGCTATAGCCTTTTTATCCAATGTTATGCTGTCCTGTATTGCTAAGTCTGCAAGGGTTAGTGGTTTAATTTCTTTTACATCTATTTCACCTGCCGGAATAAGCCATGGTTCACCGACCTCCGTTACATCTGTATAGCTACCAAGTATTTTATTTCTGGTTTCCTTGTTTTGTAAATCTTCTGCATCAGACTGTATAGAAATTATTAAACTTGGCTTCCACTTTGACTTAAGAAATCCCGTTTTTGTTGCATTGGCCTGCAGCAAGTTGTCAATAGATTCTTTAACTTGCTTAGCATATCCAATACCCATAAATGGCTTATCATCATCAGGTACAAAAGGGAAATGAATAACTTCATCTGGCGAAAATACCGTATTCCCGTAACGTATCTGGTATCCATCTTTGGTTTCATCAAAATGTAGCCTGTCAGCTTTCAATATATTTAGGTTATCAAGATATTCTCCGCTATACTCTGGCAATAGAACTGCATTTCCGTAAAGAATCATGTCAGTAACAATCTTGTAAATAAATTGTTTTCTAATCATAAGATTATTTGGATTAATATCTATCTTTCTGGATAACTCATTTTTAATGCGAATATCACCATTATCACCGTTAGCCATCAACATGATAGTCATATTAGATACCAGGTCGGCAATCTTATGGGTACATTTTCTGATTTCCTCATTGTCAATTAGCCTTGTGTATCCAGTCGGGCACAGAATGTCTCTTGCATCTCCGCCATTTAACCAATATGCCACTGTGTCAGCTCTGGTTTTTCTTTTATTTCGTTTCAGTAGTCCCATATATTCACCCCTTCTAAAACCATTTTGCTAATTTATCCTGCCTTTCCATTGCTTCTAGCATTCTTACACAAGCAAAAACAGAGGAATCAAATATATCAATCCTCTGTTCCGGCTTAACTTTTTCATATTGAATCATATCATCAGTTTTTTCTATTGCTAATACATTCTGCACACAATATTCATAAGCATCCGAGTGCATGTAATACAATAATCCATCTTTGGCCTTCTGCTCTATTCTTCTGAAACCCTCTGATTTTTTATAAAAGTATTGCGGCTGATCAATAATATTAAATCCAGCAGACTTCATTGCAATAAAATATTCTCTGCAAAACTTTCTGTCGTGCCCAACTTGCTTAATTTTAAATCCATCTTTTTTCTTCTTTATAAACCAATTTACAATATCAGCATGATTAACCGTGGGGCTGTTGCACATATCCAGCCATCCATCATCTTTCCACCCAAATAGTGGGATATTATCTTCCTCCGCCTTTTTAGCTGCCATAATAACCGGGAACCATGCATGTGGTATTATTATATCTACGTCATAATTTCCTTTCTCTCCGTTGGCATTAGTGCACGGAAAGTTGTGTAGTGTTCCATATATAGCTGCCGCCGTTAAATCGTGTAACTTGGACAAATCCGCTCCTCCGTACCATTGTATAGGGAGTTTAGCAAGTTCTTCTAATGTCCAGTTAAACTTGCTATCACTGCGTCTAAATTCATCTATGTTAAAATATGCTTTCATTGCAGCGGTAAATATATTCAAAGACTTTGCAAAAAAATCTTTTCTCTGCTGTGGGTCATTCTGTGCCTGTAAGGCATCGTTCATGATATCGTCAGGTCTTATAGAAACGCCATACGCCGGATTCGCCATTTCATGAATAACCGGATTTGTATAATCAATGTTCCCGTTTTCATCTTCATCGGCCTTACAAATAAATATAAAATACTTTTCATCCGGCACCGTCTTGTCAAGTATCTTTTTGCAATATTGTAACCTCTGATAACAGAAGCTTGTCATATCATCACCTGCGGTAGTAATACCAATCATTAATTTATTTGTATATGCTTTCATGGCTTCTTTAATGATATTGTATTGCTTCGGTGTTTTATAGGCGTGTATTTCGTCTGCTATTCCAATGTTGCAATTCAGTGAATCTTGTCTGTCTGGACTTGCTGCCAAAGCCTGTATAAAGATGGTACCATCCCCTAAATCACCTTTGATACTATGTTCTTGGTTGTTGTCTATAACTCGAAAGTTATCTTTTTCGCCCATATTATCAAGATTAAAATTAATAAAGTTAAAACTTTCAAGAGATTGTTTGAGGGCTGCACTTGTAATATATACTTTACTGCCACTTTTTCTTTCCAAAAGTGCCAAGGCCCATGCCAGAGCGGCAGCAAATGATGTCTTTATATTTTTTCTAGGGATAAAAATAAACGCTTCTTTAAAACGCCTAATTTGTGTCCCCTTTTCCTTGAATCCCAAAAGATTATATACTATAAATTTATGAAATGGCTCCAATAAAAAAGGCTCTCCCAATAATGGAGTGCCATCTAATCTTTCGCCCTGTGCATGACAAAAGGTCTTTTCAATTATTTGAATAACAAATTCTGCATCTTTCGGATTAAAATCATATTTATCATTTTCTAAATCATTCAAAAATCTTTGGCATCCTTGCAGCAATTCTTTGCAAGCTATCTTCCGTTTTTCCACTATGCTATTGGCATACTCCATAACAATGGCATAATTTTTATATTTTGAGTTATCCTTTTTCAAGACTACTTAATGCTGCTCCTAACTTCGATTGTTTTTTCTTCCCTGGCATCAAATTATCTTTTGCCATTGTCTTGGGATTTAGTCCAAGCCTATCCGAATAAAGGAGTATGTCTTTTCTTAAAGTTTCTATTGTAGATACCAGTGCAGATTTTTTTGTACCTCCTGCCGCTGTCCATTCGTCACATTTATATTCTTTGTCTTTTAACTGTTTTGTATATAACTCATATTGCTCTCTCATTTCGCAATAAATGTCAATTATAGGGTCATACTCAGCTTTATATACGCCAAGTTTTGTCATGTCTGATATGGTATTTTTTTTTATGCTTTCCTTGCGGATTGCCTTTCCTGGCATATATTTAACTCCCTTCTTAAGTTTCAAAAAAAGTTTTAAAAACTTTGCTCTATTGGAAAGTTTTCCAG
>JAQSYC010000080.1 GCA_029256345.1 Clostridia bacterium
GGAAAGACCAATATTTTAGAAGCTATTTACCTTTGTGCGACAGCAAGATCTCATAGAACTCATAAAGAAAAAGAGATTATTAGATGGGGAAACGAATATGCTCATGTAAAAATAAACTTACAAAAAAACTATGTTCAAGATATAATAGATTTTCATCTAAGTCAAAAATCAAAAGCAGCAGCAATCAATAAAATGCCTATTAGTAAATTAGGGGAATTATTTGGGTGTATTAATATTGTTATGTTTTCACCAGAAGATCTGCAACTCATTAAAAATAGTCCAAAAGAGAGAAGAAGGTTTATCGATATTGAATTATGTCAGATTAATAAACTTTATTACTATGCTTTAAAACAATATCATAAAGTTTTAAAACAAAGAAATTTAGCGCTGAAACAGTACTATATTCACAAAGATGTCTCATCCATTGATATATGGGATCTTCAGCTGGAGGAGTATGCAAAAGAGATTATAAACAAGCGATTAGATTTTATAAAGGAACTTAATGAGATTGCAAAAGCCATTCACACAGATATATCGGGCGGAAAAGAAGAATTAGAGGTTGTTTATGAACCGAGTGTTAATTCAGATGACTTTCAAGCTAGATTATTTAAATCCAGAGACAAAGATTTAATATATCAAACAACATCCATAGGCCCTCATCGAGATGATCTAAACTTTTTGATTAATGGAATGGATGTGAAAATATATGGTTCACAAGGACAACAAAGAACAGTGGTGTTATCTATGAAGCTTGCTGAACTTAATATTATGAAAAAATATATAGGAGAAGAACCTATTCTTTTACTAGATGATGTGTTATCAGAATTAGATGACAAGAGACAAAGAGATTTATTTAAATATACGACAAATATTCAGACCCTAATAACTTGTACTGGAATAGAACAAAGTGTATGGAATACACAAAAAATTGGAAAACTATATAAGGTGCAAGAGGGCTATGTAAGTGAACTGGCAATTTAGATTGAATAGGTTAGAATTTTAAGTAAATTTGCCTTTAGCAGTAGTTTGGTGTATAATAAAGGTTGGGTTATTATGCCTATTTGTAATTATAAAAGGAGTGAGATCTTAGTTATGGCAGCAACATATAATGAAAATCAAATTCAAATATTAGAAGGGCTGCAGGCGGTACGCAAAAGACCTGGTATGTATATAGGAAGTACTTCCTCAAAAGGTCTTCACCATCTAGTGTATGAAATAGTAGATAATGCCGTAGATGAAGCTTTGGCAGGTTATTGCGATACAGTAGAAGTTTGTATACATCCAGATAATTCAATATCTGTTTTAGATAATGGTCGTGGAATCCCTGTTGGAATACAAAAACAAAAAGGAATTCCAGCAGTTGAAGTTGTCTTTACTATTCTTCATGCAGGTGGAAAATTTGGTGGTGGAGGGTATAAAGTATCAGGTGGACTCCATGGTGTAGGAGCATCTGTTGTAAATGCTCTTTCTGAGTGGTTGACTGTTAAGGTATATACTGACGGTAAAATACACGAAGAGAAATTTGAAAGAGGAGATGTTGTGCAGCCTCTAACAATTGTTGGAGATACTGATAAAACAGGTACTTTTGTTCATTTTAAGCCAGATTATAAGATTTTCGAAGAATTAATATATGATTTTAAGATATTGGAACAAAGACTTAAGGAAACCGCATTTTTAACCAAAGCACTCAAGATTGAACTCATAGATTTACGAGAAGATGAAAAGAGACATAAAACATTTCATTATGAGGGTGGTATAAAAGAATTTATTTATCATCTCAACAAACACAAATCTCCTATATACGAAGATATTTTTTATTGTGAGGGAGAAAAAGATGGTATTTTAGTAGAAGTTGCCTTCCAGCATAATGATACGTATGTTGAAAATATTTTTAGTTTTGTAAATAATATTAATACTACAGAAGGTGGAACACATCTTTCAGGATTTCGTGCTGCTATTACTAAGACTTTGAATGACCACGGCAGGAAAATGGGCATTCTTAAGGATGCAGATAAAAATCTTAGTGGTGATGATATAAGAGAAGGTATGACTGCTATCATAAGTATTAAGATAGAAGATCCACAATTTGAAGGGCAAACTAAGACAAAACTTGGAAATAGTGATGCAAGAGGTGCTGTAGAGGGTGTATTTAGTGAACAACTCACTTACTTCTTAGAACAAAACCCAAATGTTGGTAAAATGATTATTCAAAAAGGACTGATGGCAGCAAGAGCCAGAGATGCAGCACGAAAAGCAAGAGATCTGACACGTCGCAAAAGTATACTAGAAGGCAGTGCACTTCCAGGTAAACTTGCAGATTGCTCAGAGAAAGATGCTTCAAAGTGTGAAATATATATCGTCGAAGGAGATTCGGCTGGTGGTTCAGCAAAAGGTGCTCGTTCGCCTAAGACACAAGCAATCCTGCCGCTCAGAGGTAAAATTTTAAATGTAGAAAAAACTAGGCTTGATAAAATGCTGGAGAATCAAGAAATCAGAAATATGATTACTGCATTTGGAGCAGGTATTAGTGATGATTTTGATATTAGCAAAGTGAGATATGGCAAAATCATTCTTATGACTGATGCTGACGTGGATGGCGCTCATATCAGAACCCTTCTTTTAACATTTTTATATAGATATTATAGAGAACTTATTGAGCAGAGCCATGTCTATATTGCTCAGCCACCACTCTATTTGGTAGAAAAAAATAAGAAAAAGCATTATGCTTACAATGATAAAGAGTTAGAAAGAATATTAGAAGAAATAGGCAGAACAGGTATTAGCCGTATGCAAAGGTATAAAGGTCTAGGAGAGATGAATCCAGAACAGCTTTGGGAAACAACAATGAATCCAGAAACTAGAACACTTGTTAGAGTAAATTTAGATGATGCAGCAGCGGCAGATGAAATATTTACGGCACTTATGGGGGATAAAGTAGAACCAAGACGTGAATTTATCCAAGAATATGGTCCGAAAGTAAGAAACTTAGATATCTAAAAGGGCAAGGAGAAAAATAAATGGATGTAAATGATACAATGTACGATAAAATTATTTCTATAGATATACAGGATGAAATGAAAAATTGTTATATTGACTATGCAATGAGTGTTATCGTATCTCGTGCCCTTCCAGATGTACGAGATGGATTGAAGCCAGTTCATAGGCGTATCTTATTTGCTATGAGTGAACTGAATTTATGGGCAGATAAGCAATACAGAAAATCAGCACGTATTGTCGGAGATACCATGGGTAAATATCACCCTCATGGTGACTCATCTATTTATGACGCAATGGTACGTATGGCACAGGATTTTTCAACCAGATACCCATTAGTAGATGGACAAGGAAACTTTGGTTCAGTAGATGGAGATGGTGCGGCTGCAATGCGTTACACAGAAGCACGTATGAGTAAATTGACAAATGCTATGCTTGCTGATATCGATAAAGACACAGTTGATTTCAGGCCTAACTTTGATGAATCAGCTAAAGAGCCTGTGGTCCTTCCATCTAGATATCCTAATTTACTTGTTAATGGGTCATCGGGTATCGCGGTGGGTATGGCTACTAATATACCTCCTCATAACTTAACAGAAGTTATTAATGGTGTTGTTAAAATGATAGACAACTACATGGGAGAAAATGAAGAACGAGAAGTAAGAGACACTGAAATAGAAGAACTTATGGATATTATACAAGCTCCAGATTTTCCAACAGGAGCCACAATTTATGGGACATATGGTATAGAGCAGGCTTATAGAACAGGCAAAGGCAAAGTAAAAGTAAAAGCCAAAGCTGAAATAGAAGACATGCATGCAGGAAAGTCTAGAATTGTTGTAACTGAAATTCCATATATGGTTAATAAATCAAAACTTATTGAAAAAATAGCAGAACTTGTAAAAGAAAAGAAAATAGAAGGTATTACAGATTTAAGAGATGAATCAGATAGAAATGGTATGTCTATTGTTATAGAGCTAAGAAGAGATGTTAATGCAAATGTTATTTTAAATCAGCTTTATAAATATACTCAGATGCAGGATACTTTTAGCATTAATATGTTAGCACTTGTGAATGATCAGCCTAAAGTACTCAATTTGAAACAAATGATAAAAGAGTATTTAAAACATCAAAAAGAGGTTGTAACTAGAAGAACACAGTTTGATTTAAATAAAGCAGAGGCAAGAGCTCATATTGTAGAAGGACTTAGAAAAGCACTGGATAAAATTGATTTAATTGTTTCACTAATTAGATCTTCAAAAACAGTTCAAGAAGCAAAAGAAAAAATCATAGACGCTATTGATCTTACAGAGATTCAAGCCCAAGCGATAGTTGAAATGAGGCTTCGTGCTTTGACTGGACTTGAGCGAGAGAAATTAGAAGAAGAATATAATCAACTTATGGAAAAAATCGCGTATCTTAGATCTATTCTCGAAAGTGAATACAAGCTTTATTCTGTTATTAAAGAAGAAATGTTAGAAATAAGAGATAAGTATGGAGATGGCAGAAGAACAGATATAACAATTGATGAAGATGAATATGATATAGAAGATCTTATCGATGAAGAAAATATTGTTGTTACTATTACCCATTTAGGTTATATCAAACGTATTCCGTTAGATACCTATAAAAATCAACATAGAGGTGGTAAGGGAATTATTGGTGTTCATACAATAGAGGAAGATTTTATTGAACAACTTTTCGTTACAACCAACTTTAATTATATTATGTTCTTTACTAACAAAGGAAAAGCTTACCGTATTAAAGCCTATAGAATACCGGAAGGTGGCAGGACGGCAAGAGGTATGGCTATTATTAACTTGCTGGAGCTGGATAAAGATGAAAAGATAAGTGCAGTATTTCCAATTAAAGAATATATGGATAATATGTATTTAACAATGATTACAAAACTTGGTCAAATTAAAAAGACACCTATAAGTGCTTTTAAGAATATTAGAAAAGGTGGTCTTATTGCATTAACCCTTGCAGAAGAAGATGAACTGATGGGCGTATATCAAACAACTTCAGAAGATGCTATTTTAGTATGTACTAAAAAAGGACAAGGCATCATGTTTGAAGGTACAGATGTAAGACCTATGGGAAGAACTGCAAGAGGGGTAAGAGCTATTAATCTTGCAGAAGAGGACGAGGTTATAGGGGCTACAGTACCGCAAGAGGGAGAACAGATTCTTACGGCTACAGAAAATGGATTAGGAAAGAGAACCCCTACAGATGCGTTTAGGTCTCAAAAACGCGGGGGTAAAGGATTAAGAATCAATAAAATTACAGAGAAAACAGGTAACATCATTGGTATAACTTCTGTTAAACAAGATGATGAACTTCTTTTGATTACTTCCCAAGGTGTTATTATTCGTATACAAGTAGCTCAAATATCGTCTATAGGGCGTAATGCTCAAGGGGTTAAGCTTATTAATGTTTCCGAAGGTGTGCAGGTGGTATGTATGGAAAAAGTTAAAGAAGATATTTTAGAAGATATTATTGAACACAAAACTGAGGATAATCATTTAAAGGAATAAATGAAGAAAGTATTTATTATTTTAATGATTATACTTGCTTTTGGAGTAGGCGGAGTATATGGATATCATATTATTATTAATAATAATTCCAATGCTCTGCCTTTTTTTATACATCATCAGCCACCAGACGGAAATTATATTATTAAAAAATCGGGGAAAGTTATAGAAGAACTTGAAAATAAAGAAGAAGCTATAAAAAAAGCTGGGGAAATAGAACGAAGCGTAGTTATTGATAAGAATAGCAATGTGTGGATTTACAGTACATTGTCACCTTTTCTCATTATAACAGATACAGCTGTTCATGATTTTGATTCGTTTGAAAATGCAGTAAATTATGCAAAGAAAAATGGATATGATAAAGTTTACTATAATAGTGATAAAAAGCCCATATGGGAAGATGAAGTGACTTTGCCTAAAGATATAAAAATGAAAGTTCCAGTTATTTTGCAGTTACCAGAACTTCCGAGAGGCTGTGAAGTAACAGCTCTGGCCATGTTATTTAAATATCATGGAAAAGATGTGAGTAAAATGGATCTTGCCCATCATATAAAAAAAGACACCACAGCTTATTCTGTTGGTGAAAAAGGTCGCATCAATTATGGTAATCCTTACGATGGTTTTGTAGGGGACATGTATAATGTAAGAAAAAACGGGTACGGTGTATATCATGGTCCGATTGCAGAACTCGCATCTCAGTATTTTGAGGATAAAGTGATAGATATGACGAATCTGGAATTTAAAGATATCCTTTATTTTGTGTCCAACGAGTATCCCGTTTGGGTAATTTTAAATTCTACATATAAACCTCTAGAAGAAAATGACTTTGAAATATGGCATACGCCAACAGGAATAGTGAAGGTAACTAAGAGACTACACTCGGTTATTATAACAGGTTATGATGAAAATAATATTTATATCAATGATCCGTTACATTCCGAACCCAATAGAAAAGTCGATAGAGCAACTTTTCAAAAAGCGTGGGAGCAAATGGGTCATCAGGCAGTTACTATTATTAAATAAACATAGGTTAATGTGAATAAATATTGATTGTAATGGCATACTAAAAATGTTATTATAAAATAGAAGATGTTATTATTTCTTAGTAAAACAAAGCATGGCTCATATATTAATAGGTTTATTATGTGCAAATAACAAATGATATTATGAATGAGTAACAAGATATTTTGATGAAATTAAGATTAAAACATCTAAAAGTATTCCAACAAATTATATCCTTACCTACTCATAAAGTAAGGATATTTTTATTATAAAAAACATATCTTAAAAAAGGCTTGACATAAGGAAGAAAAATTGGTATCATAGATTTTGCCTTGAGTGGTAAAACATCAAAAGGTTAACGCATATTTAAATACATTTAATTCGGAGAAGTACTCAAGTTGGCCGAAGAGGTGCCCCTGCTAAGGGTATAGGTCGGGAAACCGGCGCGAGGGTTCGAATCCCTCCTTCTCCGCTATATATTTTGTTTGAAAATGTAAAAACAAAATATATAAAAAAAGTATTGACATATGTAATACACTTAAGTATAATAGTAAAAGTGCTCACAAAAAAGAGCAGGTAAATGAACTTTGAAAATAGAATAGTAACCATAAAACCAGTCGATTTATAGAACTTCATTTAATGAAGTTCATGAGTACAAACTAAACTTAGTTTAGTT
>JAQSYC010000081.1 GCA_029256345.1 Clostridia bacterium
ATTAGGGCCCATCGGTATCGTATGCGCCAATGCGTTACTAGGAGAGCTGACACCACTTATGGCAAAAGCTATAGCGGAGGCCCCTGCAAAAAAGGTGCTCATTCCACTTAATAAATGTAATATCATGGTGGTAGGCATTGCCAATAAGGCACTGCCGCACTACATAGAAGATGCTGTTGACATCGTAAAAGCCCATATTGATAAATAACACAACACTGATAAAATGATAGCGGATAAAACATAAGCCAGCAGAGATTCTTAAAATCTCTAGTGGCTTATGTTTGTCTGGGAAGATTTGTAGTGGTAGTTTTTTATCAAGATGATTAAATTGAGTCTTCAATAAATATAAGACACGTCCCTGCGTGCCTTGCTAAGTCTATTAAAGATGAAATATTAAAACAGGATAACGAGTTAAGTCATCTTTTTAATTAAGAAAGATCAATTAACAGTGACTTGGATGTAGCAGAAATAGAGTAAAGAGGGAGGGGATCTGAGAACTGCTTCCACAGGATTTTTAGAAAAATCTTAGCGAAAGAGATTCATCTGTTCTTAGCTCCGCTGTCTGAGCAGGTAAGTGCACTCCTTACCTGAGAGTTTGGAGCGTTAGATGAGGCTCTGAGCTTAGAGTTTTCAAAAAGACGAGGACTAAAGGAATCAGATCCCCTCCCTCTTTACGGCACTCAGCTATGAACGAAACAATGGAGTTTGGATCATATATTGAGACAAACTAAAAGGCTGCTTGGGGAGAAGCAGCCTTTTATTAAAGGGAGGTTTATATGAAAAAGTAAGCGTTAGCTTCTTTGTAACTCTATTGTAGGATATGGACATGTAGATGATGTGATGTTAAAATGTCTATTTTGTGAACACGTCTTTAAAAAAATGTGAATGCTTGCCAATTTAACTTTTGAAGTCATAAAAATTAGGAGATATTCTTAGGTGAAAACAGTTTGAAACTGGGTACTAAAGGGAATATTTATATGATATATTATAGTAAAAGGGAGGGAAGCAGTATGTTTGAGCAAAAGATAGAGGAGTGGTATGCTAAGACAGGCAAAAAAATAGTTTATATCATTATTGCACTTACAGCATGTTATCTTATTGTAAAATTGCATATAGTTAGCCTTGCAGCACCTTTCATAATAGCTTGGATACTGGCTAGTCTGCTGAATCCCGTTGTAACCTGTCTGTATAAAAGATTCGGATTAATGAGAGGTCTTGGGACAATACTGAGTATGCTTACGATTCTAAGCGGTATTTTATGGATTATAGGGCTGCTGCTCAGGCAATTGTGGTATCAGATTCTATCATTCGCCGGTGACTTTTCGGAGTATAGCAAGAGAATTATCGATGCATTTGCCTTATTAGAAGATAAGTTTGGTACGTTTTTAAAGATTCTTCCAGCATCGGAGGCTTTTTATAATTTGGATTATGTAGCAGAACAGCTGCTGGGGGGGATCGGGACGTCTTTAACGGCATTAATTCCCAGTGTCTATGACGCCATCAGCAAGGTGCCTAATTTGATTATTTTTATCATTGTTATGCTTATTGCAACATTTTTTATGACCAAAGATTATTATTACATTAAGAGGTTTATAAAAGCTCAACTTTCAGATACGATTGTAGATAGGGTTGTCGTGATGCAGAGGGGAATGCTGAGAGCAGTTGGTGGGTATATTAAAACGCAACTTATACTTATGATGATTACTTTTAGCATTTGTTTAATAGGACTTTTTATATTTAAGCGGGAATATGCTCTTCTTATTAGTATCATAATAGCTTTGGTAGATGCCTTGCCCGTATTTGGCAGCGGAAGTGTATTGATACCTTGGGCAATTTATAATATGATAATAGGGAATTATATGGTTGCTATAGGGCTTTTGGGCATATATGGTATCATATTTTTAATGAGACAGATTATGGAACCCAAGATTTTATCTCATCAAATAGGCCTATATGCACTGGTAACGGTTATGGCAGTTTATATTGGGTACAAAACAATTGGAGTGCTGGGTGTTATTGTAGGACCTGTTATAATGGTGAGTATAAGGGCCTTTCAAAATATTGGGGTTTTACCGCAGTTTAGACCTATCAAAGACAAAGAAAGTAAAAGGGAAAAATGATGAAGCGAATACATTTTGATACCATAGTAGAAGCTGTAAAAAACATGTGTATAGAAGCAAATTATTATTTGCCGGAAGATATATATGATGCCCTTAAAGAAGGGGAGAAAAGGGAAGTAAGTGCTGTTGGAAAAGACATTTTAAAAGATATTTGCTTGAATGCAGACATTGCAAAACAGGAAAACATGCCTATTTGTCAGGATACAGGAACAGCAGTTGTTTTTGTAAAGCTGGGGCAAGAGGTTTATATTGAAGGTGGCCTTCTAGAAGAGGCAATCAATGAAGGCGTTAGGTTAGGTTATAAGGAAGGATATCTTAGGAAATCCATTGTAGAAAATCCCCTTTACCGAAAAAATACAGGAGATAATACACCGGCGATTGTACATTATGAAATTGTTGCAGGAGACCACTTGGAGCTGCTCGTAGCGCCAAAAGGGGGCGGCAGTGAGAATATGAGTAAGGTTTATATGCTGACACCTTCACAAGGGATAGACGGGGTTAAAAAGGCTGTTTTTGAAGCAGTCACCCTTGCAGGGCCAAATGCCTGTCTGCCGGTAGTTATTGGCATCGGGATAGGCGGTAATTTTGAAAAATGTACCTTGCTTGCTAAAAAGGCCTTAACAAGAGCTATCGGTTCCTATCATGCAGATGAACGTATGGCAAAGCTGGAACAGGAGTTATTAGAGGAAGTTAATAACATGGGGATAGGTCCGCAGGGGCTAGGAGGCAGCGTGACAGCACTGGCTGTACATATTGAAAATTATCCTTGTCATATTGCTTCTATGCCGTTGGCAATTAATATGGGATGCCATGTCAACAGGCATGCCTGGATGAGGTTATAAGGAGATAAGAAAAATGGATAAGATAATAAGTGTACCTATTAAAAAAGAAGAGGCCCAAAGTCTTAGGGCGGGGGAGAAACTGCTTCTTAGCGGTATTATTTATACAGCAAGAGATGCTGCCCATAAAAGGATGATCGAAGAGTACGAAGAAGGCATAGCACTGCCGCTGGATATAGAAAATGCTGCGATCTACTATGCAGGACCAGCACCGGCAAAGCCTGGGCATGTTATAGGCAGTTGTGGGCCCACAACAAGCGGCCGTATGGATAGTTATGCACCAGTATTGATGCAGTGGGGACAGACGATGATGATTGGTAAAGGTCTTCGAAACACTGCTGTGATTGAAGCAATGAAGACCTACGGAGCGGTCTATGTGACAGCCATTGGCGGTGCTGGCGCACTGCTTTCAAAATGCGTTGCAGAGATGAGCTGCATAGCCTATGAGGATTTGGGTGCAGAAGCTATTTATAAGCTTGTGGTCAAGGATTTTCCGGTTATCGTAACGATTGACAGTTTAGGCAATAATTTGTATGACATAGGTCAAAAAGAGTATAGGAAAGGAAGTATATAATGGAAAAACCAAAAAAGAGGATGAATAAAGGCACAACAGTAGCTATTGTTATAGGGAGTGTGCTGCTTTTTATTGCTGCATGGGGTGCAATATTATCGATCGTCATAAGCAATGTAGCAGGTACTGGTTTTGAAACAGAATTCGGTTATGAAAGCATAGATGTGGTGTACGTAAACGGCGTCATAGGTGAGGAAAGTTCTTTTTTTAGTGAAGCCAGTTATAATCATAACTGGACAATTGAGCAGATTAATAGACTTATGGACAGCGAAAGCAATAGGGCTATTTTACTGTATGTAAACTCTCCAGGAGGCGGGGTCTACGAGTCAGATGAGCTCTACCTTAAGCTCAAGGAATACAAGGAAATCACTGGAAGGCCAGTTTATGCTTATATGGCCCAGATGGCGGCTTCAGGGGGTTACTATGTTTCTATGGCCGCTGACAAGGTTTTTGCAAACCGTATGACGATGACAGGTTCTATAGGCGTTATTATGTCTATGATGGATACAACAGTGCTTGAAGAAAAAATAGGTGTTAAAACAGACAATATCGTATCTGGAAAAAATAAAGCAATGGGCAATCCCCTAACTGATGAACAAAGAAAGATTTTACAGGACATGGTCGATGAAAGCTATGGTATCTTTGTAAACATTGTAGCTGAAAATAGAGGATTAGACTTAGAGACCACAAAGAAATTAGCAGATGGCAGGATTTACACAGCGAATCAGGCTAAAGAACTTAAACTGATTGATGAAGTGGGTAATTTTGAAAGTACAGTTGAAGACTTGAGGATAAACTATGGACTTGAGGACTGTGAAGTTTATGATGTGATAAATGAGCAAACCTTTTGGGATAGTTTTCTCGCAAAGGTAGGGAAAAATGTTAGATTCTTAAATGAGTTTGACAGTATTAAAGAGTATATTTATAAAAATGACAGTGGGAAACTGATGTACTACTATAAAAGATAACAGTTCCTAAAAACCAATATTTGACAGAAAGAGAGTGCATAAAATGGTGCACTCTTTTTGATGTAAGTAATTTACATACCTATAAAGCTAGACTTATTTTGATTTTTTTGATATATTATGATAGATTGTTAATGAGAGTAGATTTACTGGACTATAATCTAGTCTATTAGTTTAAAAAGAAAGGAAGTTTAAATGGATACCTTTATATATGTTATACTATCTCGTACGCACACCCATGTAGGCAAAATGATTAGATATTGTACCAATTCAGCATTTAATCATGTATCAATTAGTTTGGATGCGGATATGCTGCAGATGTATTCGTTTGCTAGGCTATCGGCTAAAAATCCTTTAGTAGGGGGAATGGTTAAAGAAAATCCTAGTCGTTTTGCACTGGGAGATTCAAAAGATATTCCTGTGAAGATCTACCGTATTCCAGTTACGCACAAACAATATGATCAAATAAGTGACTTCATATATGCCACATATACCGATACTGAAAAGTACTATTATAATTTGATTGGCGTCTTTAATGTATTATTTAAAAGTGATTTTAAAGTCTATAAGACCTATATTTGTACAGAGTTTGTTTCAGAAGTCTTTAAGCAAGGGAACTTGAAATTGCTGCCTGAAAGGTGTAATATTGTTTCTTTAAAAGATTTTGAGTCAAATCTTGAGCCTTTTATTATTTATCAGGGAGACTTCTATGATTATCCTGAGCTATCAGATGAATATAAAGAAAACGATAGTTTAGAAAAAGATGACTTTTTTGAGCGAAAAGGTATGAGGAGAGAGCTTATTAATACATTAACTGTTTTTATGATTTTGATCCATAGATTTCACATAGGCTGATTTAAATAGAATGATGAGCAAATGCGGCTTGTAAAGCTTATCGGGACAAGAAGTTTGATAGGGGTGAAAGGTGCCAGGAAATTGACTTTTACCTAAAAAAATTGTATACTTTTAGTAATGAAATAGTGGTGTGTAGAGATAGAGAGAAGCGTTAAAAATAGATTATTATTTTTGCGCATTTTTTTTGCCCATTTTATAGAGAGAGGTGTTTTGTATGGAAAAGTATATCCTAGCATTAGATCAAGGAACAACGAGTTCAAGAGCTATTATCTTTGATAAAAGTCAGCACATTGTGGGGATGAGCCAAAGGGAATTTACTCAAATTTATCCTAAAGAGGGCTGGGTAGAGCACGATCCTATGGAAATATGGGCAACCCAGTATGGTGTGCTGCAGGAAGTTTTGGCAAAGGCCAATCTGACACAAGAGGATATAGCCGGCATAGGAATCACCAATCAAAGGGAAACCACTATTGTATGGGACAAAGAGACAGGGATGCCCATCCATAATGCCATTGTCTGGCAATGCAGAAGAACAGCTGAGATTTGTGATCAGCTCAAAGAGCAGGGACTAGAAGACTATATCAAAAAGTCCACAGGGCTTGTTTTGGATGCTTATTTTTCAGGGACTAAAATCAAGTGGCTATTAGATCATGTGGAAGGGGCGAGGCAAAAAGCAGAAGCTGGCAAGCTGCTTTTTGGTACAGTGGATACCTGGCTTGTCTGGAAGCTGACAAGCGGTAAAGTCCATATAACGGACTATACTAATGCTTCAAGAACAATGCTTTTTAATATTAAAACACTCAAATGGGACAAAAAGCTTTTGAAAGCACTGGATATTCCAGCATCTATGCTGCCGGAGGTGAGAAATTCATCAGAAATATACGGGTATGCCAATCTTGGGAGCAAAGGTGGCGTGAGGGTACCGGTATGCGGAGTCGCGGGAGACCAACAGGCAGCACTTTTTGGGCAGGGATGTTTTAATAAGGGAGATGTCAAAAATACTTATGGGACGGGATGTTTTGTCCTGATGAATACAGGCGAAGAAATGATTGAGAGCAAAAATGGCCTACTCACAACCATTGCCATTGGTATAAACGGCAAGGTGCAGTATGCGCTAGAAGGCTCAGTATTTGTTGGTGGAGCTGTTGTACAGTGGCTAAGAGATGAGCTAAGGGTCGTTAATGACTCCTGTGATACAGACTATTTTGCAGGCAAGATTAAAGACAGCGGCGGGGTTTATGTGGTTCCGGCATTTGTTGGACTTGGAGCTCCCTATTGGGATATGTATGCAAGAGGCAGTATTTTTGGAATGACAAGGGGCACAAACCGCAATCATATTATAAGAGCTTCGCTTGAGGCCATAGGTTATCAGAGCAGGGATGTTATAGAAGCTATGATTGAGGATGTTGGGGCTGGCATCAATAGTATGAAAGTAGATGGGGGAGCTAGTAAAAATAATTTTCTCATGCAGTTTCAAGCAGATATTATAGGCACAAAAGTAGTCAGACCTGTGGTTATAGAAACCACTGCATTAGGTGCGGCATATTTAGCAGGCTTTGCAGTGGGATACTGGAAAGACAAAAATGAAATTTTAGAGGCATGGCGTGTAGAAAAAGAATTTACACCCAGTTTAGAAGAGACAATAAGGGCTAAAGCCTATAAAGGGTGGAAACGGGCAGTTAAAAGGAGCATGCAGTGGGCGCTTGAGGATGCAGAAGAAATCTGACATAATTAGTTTTAAAATATTGAAAATTGAACCAAAGTATTATAAAATAAATAGTAGATTGAATAAAATTATCTCAACTTTTATATTATATAGAGTGAAAAATGTAAAAAAATGTAAAAGGAAGGAAGGATAGGCGTGCTTCGAAAAGGCAATCATAAAGTCAAAAAGTATAATATCATTATTATTCCGGAAAGAGGAGGAAGTACTAAAAGATTAGACTTATCCTCTGTTTTGATTAAAGGGACGCTTATTTTCTTTCTGACAGTAGGAGTAAGTGTTGCTGCAGTTACTTCTATTTTTGTAAACCGCTATGACCGGTTAAGTGAAGAATCCAGAAGTCTAAAACATAAAAATGAGTACATCAAAAACCTCGAACAAGACAATAAAGATAAAGAAGATGTCATTCAAAATTATAAAGTTTATCAAGATACCATCCAGCATAAAATAGAAAAAATCGATGAGCTAGAAAAAGATATCAAAAACAAATTGGACCAAAGCGATTTCTTTAAGGATACCTCTCAATTAAAGGATATGACACAGATTGAAGCAGCCCCAACATTAAAATTTATGGGTTACTTAGAAGAATCTCAGATGTCTGTCGAAGTGATAGATGGGAAGATAGCTTCTTTGACACAAATCAATAAACAGTTAGATGAAGTACTTGATAAAGAGCAGTATATCCCGTCTTTTCCACCTTGCAAAGGAAGAATCACAAGCTATTTTGGAGAAAGACCAAACCCTTTTAATTTCAGAGGGCAAGAGAACCATTCAGCTATTGATATAGCTAATGTTTATGGAACTGAGATTCATGCAACAGCAAAAGGACGGGTTGTATACTCAGAATATAGAACTGGATTTGGTAATGCAGTCTATATAGACCATGGAAATGGTTTTACCAGTCTATACGGTCATGCCTCTAAGCTTTTGGTAAAACAAGGACAAGCTGTTGAAAAGGGGGAAGTCATAGCACTGATGGGTTCTACAGGTCGCTCTACAGGTACCCATGTTCATTTTGAACTAAGAAAAAATGAAGTACCAATAGACCCTATAAAAATATTTGAATGAGGAGATAAGCCAATGTTTGGAGATTTTAAAGGTGAAAACAAAGAAAAATTTAAAAGCAGTGAGGTGGGTACGCTCATAGATACCACAGCCAGTTTGAAAGGAGATATTGTCACAGAGGGGAATGTCAGAATAGACGGCAAATTTGAAGGCAATATCATAAGAGCAAAAGATGTTGTGGTGGGAGAAAATGGCATTGTAGAGGGACAAATAAACTGTGAAACAGTGATGATTTATGGAACGGTCAAGGGCAACATTAAAAGCCAGGGACTGGCAGAAGTTATGCCTACGGGTAAAATCTTTGGGGATATAGAGGTTAAAAGTATTTCTATAAGAGA
>JAQSYC010000082.1 GCA_029256345.1 Clostridia bacterium
GGAACTGCTCCGATGTCTACCGTTGTTTGCTCTGCATCCTCAGGGGTCTCCATCACCATAGGTGTTCTAATAACAGCTGTCTGACTTCCTACGGTAAGCACCACTTCCTTTTGACCTTGTCTAACCCATTTTTTAACACTAATCTGTCTGGTTTCTGAATTCCACTGAACAGTTGCTCCTAAAATATGGTCTGCTACAAATCTCAGGGGCAAAAAGGTTCTTCCATCAATCACTTTAGGAGGGGCCAGAAGCGTCTGAACTTCACCATTAACGATTGCTGTGTTTGAATTTAACGCCAGTATCACTTGATTGGTCTGAGGTGCTTCTATTGCCTCGTTATTTTCTTGTTCTGCAGTATTTTCTGGAGCTTCTCCCTTGCCTTCTGGGACTTCTAAAACTTCTTCTGGTACCAATTGCTCACCATCTACTTGCTCATTAGAGATTGGCAATATGCTCTCATTCTCTTTATTGACTAATCCATCTACAGTTTGACGTGTCTGCTCACTTAGCGGCTGTGCCAAAACATGACTGCTACTGGCAATAGTTGTTGCCAACAGTAGCATACTTATTAATTTTTTTTTCATAATATACTCCTTTTATGTATTTGCATGAGCTCTTACACTAAGATGACTCGCTTCATTATACCTTATTTCCCCAGAATATTAGACCCTTGGTACCATTTTGTGGGTAAAAAGTAATCTATCTGTAACATATCCTGTCAAATTTAGCCTGTACCCTAACCATAAAAAATAGACCAGATATCATTGTTGGCTTATTTCTGCTTCACTGCTGTATTTGAAGCTGCATAATCACTGCATCTTCTTCAGGTTTTTGGTAGTACTTTTTCCTTATGGCAATGGCGATGAATCCATAGGCTTCATACAGTGACTGAGCTGCTTGATTACTGCTTCTAACTTCTAGGGTTATAGAGAAAACTTGGTTTTGCCTAGCTCTTTCTATTAAATCGCCAAGCAGTTCTTTGCCTATGCCTTTTTTTCTACAAGCTTTCTGTACGGCAATATTTGTTATTTCCCCTTCTCCCATGACGGCCCACAAACCTCCATAAGCTACAATTTTTTCCTCAACTACAGCCACGCTATAAAAAGCAAGAGGGTTTTCCACCTCTTGCCTGAGAGACTCTTTTGACCAAGGAATACTAAAGCTGTCACATTCTATTTCATAGACTCTATCAATATCCTCTATTACCATCGGCCTGATGATCATTTTCCCTCCCTAGCCTCCAGTTCTCTTTCAGCCTGCGATTTTCTAAGATACATCGGCACAAATAAAGCCGCTTCTACCCCCCTTTAACGGCCAAACTGCATCTCCCAGAAAAACAATCATCTCCTGTTTATCTGAAAGTTCCTTCAGGTACTCATCACTATCCACCGCCCTATAGTCTGTAAGCCTCTCAAGCTCTTTACCTGCCCATTTGTAAGCGGCTGTATAGACTTGATTTCTTCTTGCATCCATCATAGGACATATCATATAGGCAGTATGCGGTATATTATTGGCCATCACATCAAGCGTTGGTATCCCTACCACAGGTATGTCCAGTGCCATCGCCAAAGCTTTGGCCGTTGTTACCCCAATTCTAAGTCCTGTAAAAGAGCCTGGTCCGCTTGTTACAGCTATGGCATCAAGGGACTTTAAATCCAACCCAATCAGCTCTTTTAAATGCGCCATCATTGGCATAATGGTTTCCGAGTGTGTCAGCTTATGACATATATAATATTCTCCCACTAATCGGTCTTCCTTCATATAAGCTATGCTTCCAGCTATCCCAGATGCATCTATTCCTAAAATATTCATTTTGCTGACTCCTTAATACTAATTTTTCTATACTCAAAACTCTTACTTAAGTCTTTTTCTATATAAATCCACTTAGCCTCTTTAGGAATAACTTCCCTCACATTGTTGGCCCATTCAACTAAGCATACGCCACATCCAAAGAAATAATCTTCATAACCAATCATTTCTAACTCATCACTGTCTTCTATCCTATACATATCAAAATGATATAAGGGTAATTTCCCTTCGTATTCCTGCACGATGGTAAAAGTTGGACTTGTTACGTGCTCTTCTATACCTAATCCTTTAGCAAAACCTTTTGAAAAGATTGTTTTTCCGACCCCAAGGTCTCCTATCAAGCAATAAATCTCCCCTGCCTCGGCCTTTTTCCCTATTTGATACCCTATCTCTAAGGTTTGGTTTTCAGATATCGTTTCAAACATAATCATTTGTGTATCCTCTCTATCATTTTTTATCCATTAACTCATTTTAATACTAGCTTATCAAACTTTCAACCAAATTCCCTTAGACTCTTTAAAATATTACCATATTTCAGCCACTTATGCATAATATACGTTTTAAAAGTGCATAATGATTTCAAAACACTGAAAGGGGTTATACCATGAGCAGACTGCAAGGCAGCAAAACTTTACTTAATCTTATGGCCGCATTTGCCGGTGAGTCACAAGCACGTACAAGATACGACCTATACGCTGAGATAGCTCGCAACGAAGGGCATGCTTATCTTCAAAGCATCTTTGAGGAAACGTCTAAAAATGAGATTGCCCATGCACAAATCTTTTTTAACTATCTGACGGACGATCTCAAAAACGGCGAATTCCCCGTCCATACCAACTATCCTGTCGGCATGTTTCATACTACTGAAAATCTTTTATATGCTGCGGCCGGTGAACAGGATGAGGCCACAAATGTTTACCCTTCATTTGCTAAGATAGCTGCTGAGGAAGGTTTTAAAGATATCGCCAATACCTTTAAGATGATCAGCGAAATAGAAGCTCATCACGAAGCACGTTTTATGCAGCTGGCAGATCAAATGAAAAGCAATACCCTTTACAAAAAAGAGCAAAAAGTTTACTGGAAATGTCTAAACTGCGGCCATGTACACGAGGGGCTTTCAGCCCCCGGCGTTTGCCCAGTCTGCAAACATCCTCAGGGTTATTTTTATGTGGTTCAAGATATTGTGATGGGATAAAAAAATAAAGTCAAAAACAATTTCTTGTTTTTGACTTTATTTTTATTTATTGAGCTGAACAACACTTTCATGTTCATTAATAAGACCTCTGAGACGTTTATAAAGTATAAAGGTAATGGTGCCATTCACCCCTGCTTTAAGGATATTAAAAGGAATAATAATCGGAACTAACATCCCTAATACAGCTTCAAGCGGAGCCCCTAAGAAAATCGGTGTAAAAATAATATTCCATAGTACCATCGTAAAAGTCATCGTCAAAGTACCAAGAACTAATGCCATAATGCCCGATCTTTTTGTTTTGCTGCGTTTATAAATATTGCCTGCTACAATGACAAAACTCCCTGTCGCAAATATATGCATCATGATCCCAATGATACCACTGGCAGAACTCACTGTAAGTCCTTGTATAACAGCTGCTATGACAGCAATAATAAGTCCTGCTAAGGGCCCAAAAGCAAAAGCACCAAAAATAATCGGAATATCTGCTGGGTCGTATTCTAGATAAGGTGCTGCCGGAAAAATAGGGAAATGAATCAAATAAACTAACACCACCGAAAGTGCAATAAGCACCGCCATATTCACTAATTTTTTTGTATTACTCATCATATAATCTCCTTTAAAATAAATATTTCAAATATAAAAAGCAACCCAGATATTCTTAGGGTTGCTTATATTATGTGAGGTTATACAATGAATCATAATATACAACTCTTCTGCCATCCAGACTTTACTGTCGGTTTTGGATTTTCACCAAATCAATACATCCCTTAAGATGTAGTCGCGGACTTTACCGCCGGTCGGGAATTTCACCCTGCCCTGAAGAATTAGATTAACTTCTTATATTCAATTTAATATAAAGTATACTCCATGTTGAGGATATTCCCTCCTGTCATGATATAAGATGGGAATACTCTGATGTCTCCATAAAAATATTGATTTTTTCGTATCTTATAGGTTGATTCAGATGGAATAACGTTCTTTTTTGTGTTCTTCTTGGTAATCATGTTAAAGGCCTTTTTAGCCACATCCCCCATTAACATAATAACACGTAAATTAGGGTATAGTTTTAATTCTTCTTCTAATATAAAGTTATGGCTCTTAATGACATCGCTATCTACTGAATAACTGGATTTAGGACATTTAACAGCAGTTGTAATATAAATCCCTTTATTAATGATATCCTGAATGTTGTTAACATCTGCTCCAGCATTTCTAAATAAAGAGAGTGTCGTTTTCATATAGTCGGGCTGTTTAGCCGTACTGTAAAAAAAGTCACTAGGGTCTTGTGGTGTAACCTCATTTACCATGATTACCTTGATATGTTTTGGATCCAAACAGATATCAGGCAATTGCAATCTGTCCATATTATCAGTCTGTTTACTTTGGATGATATAGTTTGTAAGATACTCTTTTACATCAACCTGCATTAATATTCCTCCTTATATTCTTTATCTTTTACAACAATTGAACAAGATACTACAAATGCCAAATCTCTGCTTTAGACCTTCATACTTAGTGCAATCTTATTTTTCTCTACATCTACAGAAAGAATGATAATATCCACGATATCCCCTACTTTAACCACTTCTAAAGGATGTTTAATAAATTTATTGCTCATCTGTGAGACATGTACAAGTCCATCTTGGTGAACCCCTATATCAACAAAAGCCCCAAAGTCTACTATATTTCTGACCGTACCTTTGAGTTTCATCCCTTCTTTGAGGTCTTTAATTTCTAAGACTTCACTGTGCAGGATAGGTTTTGGCATATCTTCCCTTGGATCCCTGCCTGGTTTTTCTAATTCCTTGATGATATCCACCACTGTAGGGACCCCTGCACCCAGTCTGCTTGCTATGTTTTCTACATCGGCAATCTTTGTATGAATATCTTTAAAACTTGTACTTCCTAGGTCTTTTTTCGAATACCCTAACTCTTCAAGAAGCTTGTGAGCCAGTTCATAGGACTCTGGATGAACGCCTGTAGCATCCAAAAACTGCTTACCGTCTGTAATTCTTAGAAATCCTGCGCATTGCTCAAATACTTTTGGCCCCAGCCCTTTTACTTTTTTGATTTGAGCCCTTGTCGTAAACTTACCACACTCTTCCCTATAAGCAATAATATTTTGTGAAACTGTTTTTTTAATACCTGCTACGTATTGGAGCAAAGAAGCAGAGGCTGTATTAACATCCACGCCTACCTCATTAACGGCGCCTTCCACAACACCGCCTAAGGCTACTTCAAGCCTTTTTTGATTCATATCATGCTGATATTGCCCCACGCCTATTGCTTTAGGATCTATCTTTACTAGTTCTGAAAGAGGATCTTGAAGCCTTCTGGCGATAGATACAGCACTTCTCACGCCCACATCGTCATGAGGGAATTCTTCTGTCGCCAGTTTGGAGGCTGAATACACCGAAGCCCCTGCTTCATTAACAATCACATAATGGATAGGGCGATCTATTTCTTTAAGCATGTCCGCTACAAACTTTTCCGTTTCTCTAGAGGCTGTGCCGTTTCCTATAGATAATAAATCCACTGAATAGGTCTCAATCAGCGCCTTAAGTTCTTTTTTAGCTTCTACGACTTTACTTTGAGGTGGGGTAGGATAAACTACCGTCTTAGCTAACTTTTTCCCGGTAGCATCTACGACTGCTATTTTACAGCCAGTACGGTAAGCTGGGTCCACTCCCATAACATGATGCCCTTTAATAGGTGCCTGCATCAGCAGCTGATGCAGATTTTTTTTGAATACTTCTAGTGCACCCTCTTCTGCCTTTTCTGTCAGTTCTCCTCTAATATCTCTTTCTACCGCTGGTGCTATAAGCCTTTTGTAGCTATCTTGAATCACTTCTTCCAGCAGTCCCCTTGCCGCACTATCTTTAATGATGGCTTGTTTATCTAAGTATCTTACAATATCTTCTATAGGTGCTTCTATTTTTACAGTCAAAGCCTTTTCATTTTCTCCTCTGTTAATCGCCAAAATGCGATGTCCCGGAATAGTATGAATAGGCTCACTATAGCTGTAGTACATGTCATAAACCGTTTTTTCTTTTTCATCTTTTGCTTTGGAAACAATCATACCTTTTTTAAAGGTGAGCTCTCTGATATACCCTCTAAAGACTGCTTGATCTGATAACTCTTCTGCCAAGATATCTTTAGCCCCCTCTAAAGCTGCTTTGATGTCCTCAACTCCTTTTTCCGGTTCTACAAAAGCTTTGGCTTCCTGCTCTATGTTTTTTTCTTTTTGTCCCATGATGATAAGCGCCAAGGCTTCTAACCCCTTTTCCTTGGCTATCGTTGCCCTTGTCCTTTTCTTTGGCCTATAGGGCAGATACAAGTCTTCCACCTGTGTTACGGTCACAGCCTCCTGTACAGCTTTTCGCAGTTCATCAGTAAGCTTACCTTGCTCTTCTATACTTTTTATAACTTGCTCTTTTTTGGCCTCAAGATTTTGCAGATATGCAAATCGTTCTCCAAAATGACGTAGCACTTCATCATTTAGTCCCCCTGTAAGTTCCTTTCTATACCTGGCTATGAAAGGTATGGTGTTCCCTTCTTCTATTAATTTCACGGTGTTTTCTACCTGATGTTTTTTTATATTAAGCTCTTGCTGTAAAATGTTTATAATATCCATGTTTTTCTCCTTAGTTTGCTAGTATCTTATAGTTATCCTATCATATTTGAGGTCAAAAATATAGTCTGTACACCTCTGTCTGTACAGACTATCCCCCTCACTATGCTATGGTAAATCTGCATATTGTACTTTAATCCTGTTCAATAACAAGCTGATATTCTGCTCACACTCCTCATGCACTACTGGATTTTTATTGACCATAGGCATGAGTTTTAATTCCATAAAAATAGTGGTGCCAGACTGTTCATTACTTATTAGATAGAGCTGTCCCTCGTGCATTTCCATAACTTTTTTTACAAATTCAAAAGAAGCTATTTCATTGATTGTTTGTTTGGTGTAACTCTCTTCTTCTTCATCTGTGTACGCCTTAGGCAAAATAGTTGCCGCACTGTTTAGGCTTATGATTACCTTATCCTGCATCCTTTTTAAGTAAATAACCACTTCACACCATGATTTTTGATAGCTTAAAAGCAACGCTATTATATTTAAAATACTTCTTTGTACGAGCTCCTCATCTACCTCAGCATACAACTCTTCCTGTTTGGTATCCAGACGGATAGACCATTTCGCATTGTATCGACTGAGGGCTGCTAAGATATTTTGTACAATAAATATCAGGTTGCCCTCTATATACTTAGGCGTAATACAGCCTTCATCTAGTTTGTTGTTATCAATAATGTTGGTAATAAGTTTAGTAGATCTGTAACAATTTACTCGGATTTCTTGTATAAGTTTTGTCATTTCTTGGTCTTGCTCCTCATTTAAATCAAGGCCTAAGACCTCCGTCGCACTTTGTATGACATTGATAGGCGTCTTTAACTCATGGGAGAGGTTGATAATGGTCGTTCTGTCCTTTTCATTATCGTCCAGTCTTCTATCTGTCACCTTTACTTTTTGCATAATAGTATCCCACGGCAATGCTATTCTTTCACAAAAAATGCATACCATCAGCTGATACGTATAAATAAATCTAAAAATAACAAGACTCGAATAGATGATTTCAGTATCATTATAAATGTAACAAATAGATAGGATATGATAAATACATTTAAAGGCTAAGAACAAATACATTCTGTACGGAATCCTTTTATCAAACACGCCAATAAGGTATTCATTTAAATACATGGTCCATATCACTAACCCTGTAATAAATAATTCCACAACATAAAATACTGAAATGAGATCTTCCCTTTCATAATCCATAAAATTAGGTGTTAAGAATAGACATAAAATAATAGCAAAAGTCAATGCTGTCACCGTATATATTTTGGCTGCATGAAATTCTTTTTTTAAGTAGGTGTACGCCATAATAATGTACATGATTTCAAAAAGATCTGTTCCTATTCTGGCTTTTATGTACGCTCTGCTTAAATAGGCGCCGTAATGGTTACGTACCATCATAATAACAATGACCAAAATGGCTATATACCTATAGGAGATAGCTAAAAATTTAAATATATTATTTGTACTTTTACCTACACTATTTCGCATCAGCATGATGGTCCCTAAACTCATCACCGCAATAAACATATTTGTAATGTACTTTAAAAAGTAAAAATCAAACTGCCCCATTACCAAATACATAATGGTAATGGTCCCTAACAAGAACATCGAAATATTGATAACATCTCTCTTTATCTCTTTAATAATCCACATAATCTCCCCTATTTACTAACGTGTTATTCTTAAATCCGAAAACTCTATTTTCATTTTATCTTCTAATTCTCCTTTGTTGGTGTTGCCGTATTCAAAAATCTCACTTTGAATTTCTTCATGGATCGGCAGACAAATACTTACCATGGTTCCATAGTTTTCTTTACTGACAATATAAATTGTACCCTGATGCATTTCTATAAGAGATTTAACGATGGGCAGTCCAAGTCCACTACCTTCTCTCACTTTATCCAGTATCGTATCGCCTCGTTCAAACCTATTGAAAACGGTTTCTATGCGCTCCGCTGCAATACCAACACCTGTATCCTGTATGCATATATAAACATTATCTTTTTTGGTGTTAATAAAAATAGCTATGCTGCCATCATCTTTATTATATTTGATAGCATTAGATATAATATTAAGCATGACTCTTTCTATAAGTTCAGTGTCTATGTAGCAATAGATATTGTCTTTAGACTTAATCAGTGTAATATGGATATGCATAGAAGTAAAATAAGATTCTATAGAATCAATCAACTGCTCCATCAGCTGCACAATATTAACATAGGTAAACTGCGGTTTAATTCTGCCTGAGTCAATTTGATTAATAGCTCTGATGTTATGGGTAAGCTTTTTGAGTCTGTATACATTTTGTGTAATCATATACACATATTTAAGTTTTTTAAAATCTGTTTGCTGTTGGATCTTATCTTTAAGCTTTTCGTTAGTATCTTCAATCTTTTGTATATATTCCTGCAATTTTTCTGCTACGATAATTAAAATATCTTTGCGTTTAATATCCTCTTTTAATTTTTTTGTTTTGCCTTCTAAATCTTCGCCCATGGGACCCCAAATCACATAATGGGTCTCCTGATAAATAAAAGAAAATATATTCCCATAATAGATAAGCTTTAATACACTCAATCCTATATCTCCAAATACATTCCCATTCCACTCTAAAGCCAGATACATAATCTGGTAAATGCTATGGAGGATTAATATAAATACCACCCTATAACGATTAGTTTTGCAAAACCCACTGGTACTACGACAATAATCTACCAAAAAGATAATCGTCCCGCCCAACAAAAACGTCCGTATAATGACTTCTGTCCTTATTGCATAAAAAGAAGCTATAGGCAGCACACTTAAAATATCTATTCTATAACTTAATAAAATACCTGTTATAAGCACAACCCCGCTGAAATACACATATTTCTTTAAACTAGTGTATTGATTAACACATTTAATCCCTATAACGATATAAGCTATTTCTAATAGATCTATAATCAATCCTATTTGATTATGGGATTCTCCAAAAATAACCCGGTACTCATCATTATAAAACTTGATAATAAGCAATATAGCAAGTGAAGCATACCCTATGGCAATCATATTAGACTTATTATTCCTCTTGTCCTTTATGTGATTGCATACCACTATGATTCCGGCCATTCCCCATAAGGCCATAAATGCAGTGGCAAGATTGATTAATAGAGCAGGTCTTAGTAAATAACTGATATTAAAAGCTATGATACACACAACAATACCTGCTTCCAACAATCCTTTTAAATTTTTAACGACTAACTGCTTGATTCCCACTCTATTCCTCCCCTACCACCTCTTTTAATAAATTATACTACTGTTCAATTAAATCTTCAAACTAATATATTGCTCTCATACATAAAAAAGCATATAATTCTCCCTAATTAAGAGATTTATATGCTTTTGAACTAATATTTTAATTCTTCATTGATCCATACCTTGGCCCCTTCATTGTCTACCTGAAGCATTTGGACCTGCCACTTATCCGTGAGGGTATCTAGATACTGGGCCATTTCTTTTCTGAAAGCCACTACATTTTTAATGACTGCAATAAGGGTCGGCCCTGCACCACTTAAAAATGCACCTTTAGCTCCATAACGTTTGGCTTGATCTATAATTTCATACATATTGGGAATGAGCTGTGCTCTATAAGGCTCATGAAGTTTGTCTTCCATAGCCAAACTCAGGTTATCGATATCTCCTGTAATCATCGAGGCTGCCAAAAGCCCTGCTCTTGAGGAGTTGAAAACAGCATCTTTTAATAAAACTTGCTTTGGCAAAACACTTCTTGCCAGCTCTGTAGAAAGTGTAAAATCCGGAATCATTACTGCAAAATGTATATGCTCCGCTACCCTTACCTTAACATATTTCATATCTTTCTCGTTCATAGCCCCAATTGTCATTCCCCCTAATATAGCTGGGGAAGTATTGTCAGGGTGTCCCTCTATTTGAGCCGCCATCTGAACCAATTCTTCTTTTGAAAAAAAGCTTTTACTTAAGGCATTGGCAATATGAAGACCCGAAACAATACAGGCGGCACTACTGCCAAGACCCCTGGTGTGCGGGATACTGTCTTGCTGCACAAGTCTTATGCTTGGCATAGGTTTTCCAATGTTCTTATAAAAATATTGTATTGTCTTATAGATAAGATTGGTTTCATCCGTT
>JAQSYC010000083.1 GCA_029256345.1 Clostridia bacterium
AAAAAAAAGTCAATAAAAAAATACTTTGATTGTCAAACTTGACAACGAAGAAAGAGTGAGATATACTTTGGTTGTTAAATATTTTGATAAGCAAAGTATTTTAAACTCAAAGTTTAGGGGTTGGAGGAGAGCACTTGAAAAATTCCATAGAGGTAGTTAATGAACTCCTTGTAAATTTGTTTAATGATATATTGACCATTGAAAAAGAGTCTCTTGAAAGTGGTCCTTTTAATGATTTAACAATGACAGAATTGCATATTATAGAGGCGATTGGGCTTGTATCTAAAACCATGTCAGAGACAGCCGCTAAGCTAGGAATTACCTCAGGAACACTTACAACAGCTATCACTAGACTTTTGAAAAAAGGTTATGTTATAAGAAATCACACCCAAGAAGACAGACGAGTTGTGCAGATTTCACTTACTCATAAGGGGAAATTAGTTTATAGACTTCATGAAAAATTTCATGCTACGATGGTAAAAAGTATAGTCAATGAACTGTCAGCGGAAGACAATAATATTCTTATTGAATCACTTAGCAGATTAACTCAGTTTTTTAGAGACCAGTATGAGATTATAAAATAATTTATAGGAGATTGAAAATATGTATGGCGTAAAAATGAAAGGTATAGGAAAAGCTATACCAGAATTTAAATTATCAAATCATGATTTAGCCGAATTTATTGATACCTCAGATGAGTGGATCCAAACTCGTACAGGTATAAGCTCCAGGCATATTTCAACTGGAGAAACAACGACTGATTTAGCCGTACTTGCAGGGCAAAGTGCTTTAATAGACGGAGATATAGAGCCAGAAGAAATAGACTTAGTCATCGTTGCAACAGTTACTCCGGACAGTACTATGCCAAGTACAGCCTGCGCAGCGGCAAAAAGAATGGGTATTAAAAAAGCGACGTGTTTTGATCTTTCAGCTGCATGCAGTGGATTTATTTTTGCTTCAGAAATAGCAGTAAGTTTTATCAGACAGGGGAATTATAAAAAGGCCTTGGTGATAGGAGCAGAAGTATTTAGTAAAGTCCTTAATTGGGAGGACAGAAGTACTTGTGTACTTTTTGCAGATGGAGCAGGAGCTGCGGTCTATACAAGATCCGAACAAGATCAAATCCTCAATATAGTAACAGCCAGTGATGGAGAAGGAAGTGACCTTATTACATTGCCTGTCTTAACAAAAAGCAATCGCTTTAATCCAAATGAAGTATCAGAAGCTTATATGTATATGGATGGCAGAGAAGTTTATAAATTTGCCACAACTGAAGTACCTAAAAACATCCTGGATGTTTTAGAAGGCACAAATTATGCAGCTAATGATATTGATTGGTTTATTTTACATCAGGCCAATGCAAGGATTATGGATAGTATAGCAAAAAAATTACAAGTTGATAAAGAAAAGTTTTTTAAGAATATGGATTCGCATGGTAATACCTCAGCAGCGAGTATCCCTATGGCACTGGCTGATGTCAAAGAACAGTTTAAACCCGGCGATAAAATTATTTTATCAGGATTTGGGGCAGGGCTTACATGGGGAAGCATTTTTATGATATGGTAATAGTATCCAATCGGCCAAAGGCCATTTAAGGATAAAAATTAAATTTTAGGAGGAAGTAAAAATGATATTTGAAAAATTACAAGCAATCGTAGCAGACAAGTTAGGTATTGAAGAATCAGAAGTAAAAATGGAATCAACTTTTAGAGATGATTTAGGAGCAGACTCACTGGATCTTTTCGAAATCGTTATGGCTATTGAAGAGGAATTTAATATTTCTATTTCTAATGAGGATGTGGAGCTTATCCAGACGGCGGGAGACGCTGTTAATTACATTACAGAAAGACAATAAATTTTAAAAAAGGAGTTTAGATGCTATGAATAGTATATGTGATATGCTGGGCATTAAATATCCTATATTTCAAGGTGGAATGGCATGGGTTGCTAATCATGCCATAGCTGCCGCAGTATCAGAAGCAGGGGGATTAGGCATCATCGCAGCGGGTAATGCACCAGCAGACTGGCTCAGAGAGCAGATAAGAGCTTGTAAGAAACTAACAAGCAAGCCTTTTGGTGTAAATATTATGCTTCTTAGTCCCTATGCTGATGAGGTTGCAAAGGTAGTGGCCGAAGAAGGCGTAAAGGTTGTTACAACTGGCGCTGGAAACCCTGGGAAATATATGGAGATATGGAAAGAAAGTGGTATAAAGGTTATACCTGTTGTGCCTTCAGTGGCGATTGCAAAAAGAATGGAAAAAGGCGGAGCCGATGCAGTAGTTGTAGAAGGCTGTGAGGCTGGAGGTCACATAGGTGAGCTGACAACAATGGTTTTGGTACCACAGGTAGTAGATGCAGTCAGTATACCTGTTATAGCTGCAGGTGGAATAGGCGACGGCAGAGGTTTTGCAGCAGCTTTGATGTTAGGGGCAAAGGGCATTCAGATTGGCACAAGATTTTTAGTAGCCGAAGAGTGTCAGATCCACGAAGCTTATAAAGAAAGAGTTCTAAAAGCAACTGATATTGATACTGTGGTAACAGCAAGGTCAACAGGACATCCTGTCAGAAGTCTTAGAAATCATCTGACAAGGGAATATGTACAGTTAGAAAAACAAGGTGCTGACTTAAAAGCGATTGAACAATTGGGTTCAGGGGCACTTTATAGAGCTGTTGTAGAAGGTGATGTTGTAAAGGGTGCTGTTATGGCAGGGCAAATTGCAGGGCTTATAAAAAAAAGACAGACCGCAGCAGAAATCATTCAGGAGCTTATGCAGGAATTACAGGAAGTTATAGAGCAAAAAAACAAACAAGTAACTGAGGCATTTTATCAATCATAAAGGAAAAGTGGTAAAGGTGAAGATAGCAATCTTATTTCCAGGACAAGGCGCTCAAAGCATTGGAATGGGCAAGGACTTATATGAACATTATAATGAAAGTAAAGAAATATTTGAAAAAGCAAACCGCATTTTAGACTGGGATATTCAGGAAGTTTGCTTTGAAGATGCTCATGGTATTATTAATCAAACCCGTTATACACAAGCGGCACTTTTTACCACAAATATAGCAGCCTACGAGGCTTTAAAAGCTAGAGGGATTAGAGGAGAGGCAGTACTTGGGTTTAGCCTTGGAGAATACAGTGCTATTACTGCAAGTGGGGTACTCCCTTTTGAAGAGACACTTAAATTAGTTGAAAAAAGAGCAGGATATATGGAGCAATGTGCGAGTAACCATCCTGGCGGCATGTCAGCGGTTATAGGCCTTGAAATAGATAAAATAGATGAAATATGCAAAAAAGTTACACAAGAAACAGGTATTGTAGAAATTGCTAATGATAACTGCCCAGGGCAGGTGACACTCTCAGGGGTTAAAGAAGCTTTAGAATCCGCAAGTATACTGCTCAAAGAGGCAGGAGCCAAAAGAGTACTTCCACTGCAGGTAAGTGGTGCTTTTCATAGCTCATTGATGCAGGAAGCTGCAAACGCCTTAAAAGAGGAACTCGGAGCGGTGGCGTTTAATGAAGCAGAATTACCGCTTATTAGTAATGTTACTGCAAAAGGTGCAGGCAAAAAAGAGATTATCGAGAATATTCCGCTGCAGATTGTAAAAGGCGTGCGCTTTAGAGAAAGCATTTTATACCTTATTGAGCAAGGCTTTGATACCTTTATAGAAGTAGGTACCAAACGTACCCTTTGTAATTTGGTAAAAAAGATTTCAAATGAGGTTACGGTCATGCATGTAGAGGACAGCAGTACATTAGAGCAAGTTATTCAAACTATTGGAGGTGAAGTATGTTAGCTGATAAAGTTGCGATTGTTACAGGCAGTGTAAGAGGTATTGGTAAAGAAGTAGCCATGCTTTATGCAAAACACGGGGCAAAGGTTGTCATTAACTACACTTCCCATGGCAGAGGACAAGAAGCCAAAAAAGTAGTTGATGAAATAGAAGCAAGTGGTGGTACGGCTTTGGCAGTGTGTGCGGATGTATCTCAGTTTGAAGAAGCTAAGGCGCTTATTTCAAAGACTGTAGAGCATTTTGGCAAGCTGGATATTTTAGTCAACAATGCAGGTATTACAAAAGATATGCTTATTTTAAGAATGACTGAAGAAGAATTTGACAGAGTCATAGCAGTCAATTTGAAGGGTGTTTTTAACTGTACTAAACATGCTTCGCGGGTGATGCTTAAAGCAGGGGGCAGTATTATTAACATGACTTCTGTAGTAGGGATTACAGGAAATGTGGGGCAGGCTAATTACGCAGCATCAAAAGCAGGGGTTATAGGTTTTACCAAATCAGTTGCAAGAGAGTTTGCACAAAAAAATGTGAGGGTTAATGCTATAGCACCAGGATTTATTGTGACGGATATGACAGATAGCTTAGCAGATAGTATTAAAGAATCAGTGACCAGTAGCATTCCTATGAAGCGTTTTGGCAGCGCCAAAGATGTGGCAAATGCGGCATTGTTTTTGGGCAGTGAACTTTCAAGTTATATTACAGGCGAAATCATAAAAGTAGATGGCGGCATGGCTATGTAATAGCAATCCAAGGAGGTGTAAAAATGAGTAATAGAGTAGTTATTACAGGGCTGGGAGTTGTTTCTCCTATAGGCAATGATAGAGATACTTATTGGCAGAACCTCAAAGAAGGTGTCAGTGGTATTAAGTTCCTTTCAGGTGAGAATCTTATGGAAGATATTAAGGTAAGAGTTGCAGGTGTGGTAACAGATTTCCAGCCGGAAAAATATATGGATAAAAAAGAGCAAAGAAGACTTGCAAAATTTTCGCAGTTTGCAATTTATGCAAGCAAAGAGGCACTGGCCCATGCAGAAATTGATATGGAAAAGGAAGATCCTACCAGGGTAGGTGTTATTATTGGCAGTGGCATAGGTGGTTTAGATGTTATTGAAGAAGAGGCCAAAAAGCTTAGAGAAAAAGGCCCTAAGAGAGTTTCGCCACTTTTTGTACCGATGGCAATAGCCAATATGGCAGCCGGAAATGTTTCAATCTATACAGGAGCCAGAGGCGTTTGCTCAACTGTTGTAACTGCGTGTTCAGCAGGGACTCACTCTATTGGAGAAGCTTTTAGGTATCTTAGACAAGGGGTTGGAGATGTCATGATAGCCGGTGGTACTGAGGCGAGTATTACACCTCTTGGGATAGCTGGTTTTAATGCGCTTACAGCCTTAAGTACCTCAGATGATCCTAGCAGGGCATCCATTCCATTTGATAAAGAACGAGATGGGTTTGTTATAGGTGAAGGAGCAGGTGTTGTGATACTGGAGACACTGGAGCATGCTCAAAAAAGAGGGGCACATATTTTAGCAGAGGTAGTAGGCTATGGTGCAACAGGGGATGCTTATCATATCACTTCTCCAAGACCGGATGGCGAAGGGGCTATGGGAGCTATGCTGGAGGCACTTAAAGATGCAGGCATCACTCCAAGTGATATAGATTATATCAATGCCCATGGTACAAGTACACCTTATAACGATAAAATTGAGACTTTAGCTATCAAAAAAGTATTTGGAGAAAATACCAAAGTAGCTATTAGTTCCACCAAATCTATGACAGGACATCTTTTGGGTGCAGCAGGCGGTATAGAAGCTGTAGCTATTGTCAAAGCTGTAGAAGAAGATTTTGTGCCTCCTACCATTGGTTACAGTGTTGCAGATGAAGAATGTGACCTAGACTATGTACCTAATACAGGAAGAGCAATGCCTGTTAAATACGCAATGAGTAATTCATTGGGATTTGGCGGACACAATGCAAGTATTATCGTAAAAAAATGGGAGGAGCAGGCATAAATGGATATTCAGGTTATTAAGGAACTTATGAATGAATTTAAAGAAGCAGAACTTACCAAATTAGCTCTTAAATGTGAAGCTTTTGAATTAACACTTGAAAAAGAGAAAGAAATAATAAGTGTCGGAGCTCAGCAAATACCTTCTGCATCAGCAGCTTATCCAAGTGTGACAATGAATTGCGGTATTGATACGATGGCTGATAAAGAAGTAAACATTGAGAAAAAACATATTGTTTCACCTATGGTAGGAACTTTTTATGCATCCAATACCCCAGGAGGCGAACCTTTTATAAAAATAGGTTCAAAAGTTAAAAAAGGAGATATTGTCTGCATTATAGAGGCTATGAAGCTTATGAACGAAGTAGAGGCAGAAATCGAAGGTGAAATTGTAGAGATATTAGCAAGTAATGAGCAAATGGTAGAGTATGCACAGCCGTTATTTGTCATCAAATAAAGTAAGGGAGAAAAGCTATGTTAAATATTCAAGAAATCATGGAGATTCTGCCTCATAGATATCCCTTTCTACTGGTAGATAAGGCTGAGATATTGGAAAACGGTGCAGGAGTAATAGGGTATAAAAATGTAACGATTAACGAACCCT
Organism: Clostridia bacterium; assembly: GCA_029256345.1. Lineage (GTDB taxonomy): Bacteria > Bacillota > Clostridia > Lachnospirales > Cellulosilyticaceae > FMMP01. Next base: position 6,401 of record JAQSYC010000083.1, read on the forward strand.
TTTTTCAGGGGCACTTCCCAGGACTACCGGTTATGCCTGGGGTGCTGATTGTGGAAGCCTTGGCACAGGTTGGTGCTATTGCTATTTTATCGCAAGAAGCAAACAAAGGGAAAGTGGCCTATCTTGGGTCTATTAAAGAAGCTAAGTTTAGGGGCAAAGTATTTCCAGGAGACACCTTAAAGCTAGAATGCTCTATTATCAAGCAAAAAGGACCAATAGGAGTTGGAAAGGCCTTAGCCACAGTAGAGGGCAAAAAAGTTTGTGAAGCAGAGATTATGTTTGCCATAGGGTAACAGGAGGTGAGACGTTGTGATTCGAAAAGTACTTATTGCTAATAGAGGTGAAATAGCTGTTCGTATTATAAGAGCCTGCCAAGAGATGGGTATAGATACAGTAGCTGTTTATTCTACGGCAGATAAAGAAGCTCTGCATGTTAAACTAGCAGATGAGACAGTTTGTATAGGCAGTCCACTTCCTAAAGATAGTTATCTAAACATAGAAAATATTATCAGTGCAGCAGTTTTAACAGGAGCAGACGCTATTCATCCAGGTTTTGGTTTTTTATCAGAAAATGCCAAGTTTGCAGAAATATGCAGCCAATGTGATATTAAATTTATAGGCCCTACGGCTGAGATGATCAGGAGTATGGGAGACAAGGCAAAAGCTAGAGAAATGATGATCAAAGCAGATGTCCCTGTTGTACCGGGGTCTGAAGGCATCATCGAGGATGTCAATGAGGCTAAAAGGGTAGCACTGCAAATAGGCTATCCTGTTATGCTAAAAGCATCCGCAGGTGGAGGCGGCCGTGGTATGCGTATTGTATGGAAAGAAAGTGAGCTAGAAAAAGCTTTCTTATCAGCAAGCGGTGAGGCGAAAGGTGCTTTTGGAGATGGCAGTATGTATATGGAAAAATATGTCCAAAATCCAAGGCACATTGAGTTTCAGATACTTGGAGATAGCTATGGTCATATTGTTCATCTAGGAGAAAGAGACTGTTCGCTTCAAAGAAGACACCAAAAGGTCATAGAAGAAGCACCGTCACCTTTTTTAACCCAAAACTTAAGAGAGGCTATGGGAAGAGCAGCAATTCAGGCTGCTAAGGCTGTACAGTATGAAAATGCAGGAACTATCGAATTTATAGTAGATAAAGATGAGAACTTCTATTTTATAGAAATGAACACCCGTATTCAAGTGGAGCATCCTATTACAGAGATGGTCACGGGAGTGGATCTGATTAAAGAACAGTTAAAAATAGCTTCTGGTGAAAAACTAACTTTAACAACAGAGTCTATTACGCTTAGAGGGCATGCCATAGAATGCCGTATCAATGCAGAAAATCCTCATAAAAACTTTAGACCTTGTGCAGGAACAGTGTCACAGCTTCATCTGCCAGGTGGAAGAGGGGTCAGAATAGAGACTGGATTATATGAAGGCTACAAAGTGCCTCCAACGTATGACTCGATGTTAGCTAAAGTTATAACCTATGGGGATACTAGAGAAGAAGCTAGAATGATTATGGAAAGAGCTTTGGGAGAATTGGTGATAGAAGGTTTAGATACCAATATTTATTTCCAATATCAACTTCTTAACACAAAGGCGTTTAAAGAAGGAGTGTTTGATACTTCCTTTATTGAAAGTCAGTTAGAAGAGATTTTAGAGCAGGGAGTAGATGCCGATGCCAATGCTGAATAATCTAATAAAAAGAACCAAAAAATATGCAACAGCTAATCCAGAAGCCAAAAAAGCAGGTATACCAGAGGGAATGTATCTCAAGTGTCCCAGTTGTAAAAAAAGTGTCTATAAACCGGATTTAAAAGTTCAACTAGGGGTATGTCCTCAGTGTTCGTATTATTATCCGCTTTCATCTAGAGCAAGAATAACTGCAGTCACAGACAAAGGCACTTTTATTGAATTAGATAAAGAACTTACTAGTGGCAATCCTTTAGATTTTCCAGACTATGAAAAAAAGCTAGAAAGTTATATAACCAAAACAGACCAGAAAGAAGCAGTCATTACAGGAATAGCTGAGATAGAAGGACAAAAAACAGTTATTGGCGTTATGGATTCAAGGTTTATGATGGGAAGCATGGGTTCTGTAGTAGGTGAAAAGCTGACAAGAGCTATAGAATATGCTACAGAGTATGAGCTGCCCCTCATTATTTTCACAGCATCAGGAGGGGCCAGAATGCAAGAAGGCATATTTTCCTTAATGCAGATGGCAAAAACCAGTGCAGCCCTAGCCAGACATGATGAAAACGGACTGCTTTATATCAGTGTACTAACTGATCCAACCACAGGAGGAGTGACAGCGAGTTTTGCCATGTTAGGAGATATTATATTAGCAGAGCCCGGAGCGTTGATAGGATTTGCGGGACCTCGGGTTATCGAACAAACCATCAAGCAGAAATTACCAGAAGGCTTTCAGCGATCAGAATTTTTGTTAGAGCATGGAATGATAGATGCGATTGTTAAAAGGCAGGACATGAAAGAAACCCTTGGGCGTTTATTAAAACTCCATCAAAAGGAGGGAAAATAAATGGAAGATATCAGAGAACGCATTGAAGCACTTAGTGAAGCAGTGAGTCAGCTAAGCAAACTAGAGCAGACCCCAGAGATAGTTGATGAGATTACAAGGCTTAAAGGGACGATGTATAAAATGGAGAAAAAGGCCGGTACTTTATATGATCCTTGGGATAAAGTTAAGATTGCAAGAAGGATAGATAGGCCAAGGGCGCAGTTTTATATTGATAAGATGGTAACGGATTTTATAGAGCTTCATGGGGATAGAGCTTTTAAAGATGACAAAGCAATTATAGGCGGCATTGGGAGAATTGGTGCACACACTGTAACGCTTATTGCACAAAATAAAGGCAATACTTCTAAAGAAAATATAGAAAGAAACTTTGGAATGCCTCATCCAGAGGGCTATAGAAAAGCATTAAGACTAATGAAAGAGGCAGAGAAATTTAAGAGACCTGTCATTTGTTTGATTGACACCCCAGGAGCATATTGCGGCATTGGTCCAGAAGAAAGAGGCCAAGGGGAGGCCATAGCACGAAATCTTATGGAGATGGCAAGGCTTAAGGTACCTATTATATCAGGAATCATTGGAGAAGGCGGCAGCGGCGGGGCATTAGCTTTAGGTGTTGCAGACAAGGTGTTTATGCAGGCGAATACCACCTATTCTATTCTTTCGCCAGAGGGCTTTGCAAGCATTCTTTGGAAGGATAGCAATAGGGCAAAAGAAGCAGCTGGTATCATGAAGATTACAGCAAGAGATCTGCTTAAATATCACATCATAGATGATATTGTAGAGGAACCGGTTGGGGGAGCACAAAAAGACCCAGAAGAGGCTGCTAAAACACTTCAAGCCTATATTCTCAGCAAACTTGATGAGCTTGCTCAAAAGAACTGTAAGGAACTTGTCAATGAACGGTATGAGAGATTTAGAA
>JAQSYC010000084.1 GCA_029256345.1 Clostridia bacterium
TCAGTATGAAAATGAAAAGATTGTGGCCAAAACAGATTTATATGAAATGCTTTATGAGAGTTTGGAGGAGAATTCCAAGGCTTGTGTGTATTTGGATACTACCCAGGTCAGCTATCGGTATGAAGAAAAGTATTTCTTTGCGGATAGAAAAAGTGAGTTCATAGCCTATGCTTACGAAAGAGATAAAGTGTCTAGGAATTATAAATTAGGATGTGTCCATGACGAAAAGAAAAGCAGCATAGAGAAGATTCAGCTTATTGGCGGCTTTAAGCTGACAGATTTGATATTAACGCGGTCTGCGGCTAGGTACTATGAGGTTTATAGGGACGAGGGGTATAGATTTCATGGAGATGCCCACCCTCTTTACGGCACATTTCTACCAACATAAATCTTTTAATGTTTTAAATATAGAAGGAAGCAGAGGAGGCGAGGCGTAGATGGGGAGCAGGAGATTTAGTGTATTAGCCGTTTTATTCAGCCTGTTTGGAGGTGGTATCACACTGCTTTTGGGCGAGGTGATTTTTAGCTTGAGGGGCAGTTTGCCGGAATATGCGATGATGGGACTGTATTTTGGGATAGGTGCATTGGTTTTGGCTGTGATGATGATGGTTGCCGGGAGTATGTCACCGGAGCTTATAGGCGTGCGCTGGAAGACCCATTACTTTAAAACATCTCTTAAACTGCTCATTCCTTCCACCGTGATTATGGTGGGGCTTAGTGCATGTTTGCTGCAATTGATATATGGCGCGCAAATAGGAAAAGGTAAGCAGATTCAAGATATTATAATAGCCGTGGACACATCGGGAAGTATGAATGATACAGATCCAAATGGAGAGCGTTTTATAGCACTTAAGGAGCTTATTGATGAGATAGAGGGAGATAAGCGGGTGTCGCTGGTTACCTTTGATGAGGAGCCACATACGGTGTTTGATTTTACAGCTTTAGATGAACCTATAAACATAGAATCGATGAAAGAGGCTATTGACCAGATCGTCAACAGCGAAGAGGGACTGACGGAGATAAGGCGGATGGTAGAGTATGCCTACGAGAGTATAGAGCAAAGAACGGATAAAAGCCGGGGAAGCAGCCTTATTATTGTATCCGACGGAGAGCCTACAGATGGTTCGGATCAAAATATCCCTTTATTGATTCAAAAATATACAGAGGCCAACATTCCAGTGTATACCATTGGTATGATGCATCAGACCAGTGAAACGGAAGAGTATCTAGAAGCCATTTCAAATCAAACAGGAGGCAAGCATTTTAGTGTGTCCCGTACAAGTATGCTCAAAAAAACCTTTGAGAGAATCCGTTATAGTCAGGAAAGCAGAAATTTGCTCGGAGAAAGAGCGGGATATGTGAAGCATTCTGCTGTCTACAGTTGGCTGAGAGTGATATTATTAACACTTCTTGGAGGGCTTATAGCCCTTGGACAAGGGTTTGTATTTGACAATCGCTTTTTGGCAAAAGGACTTATCATAGGAGGTATGTTAGGGGCATTTTTAGGTGGACTAGGGGCAGAAATGCTTCTAAAAAATGAAGTGAATCCGCTGCTAGCACGATGTTTATTTTTATTTGTATTGACGCTGTTTTTACCATTATTTACGTGGGTCATTGAATTTAAGGATGGCTACCATGGCCCGCACAGAGTATAGGGGTGAACACAATGAAAACAAGAGTATATAGCACGGGCGATCCGCAGATTGGGACGATTAAAGCACGTATAGATGAAAATCATATGATTATGAATTTTAAGTGGGCCAATACATTAGAGCAGGTTTGTATTTATAAAAGGAATGTACTGCGTGATGAAGAGATAGATTGGGAGCACCCCTATCGTAAGTATACCAAAGAAGAATACATAAGCTTTGGAGGTTTTGTAGATGACATTGATGAAGCGGGGCTTCTAGAATATACAGTATGCCCGATGACTTTTGAAGAGGATGAGGCAGTCATTATTTTATACCCTCATTTAGAAAATAGCCTAAAAGTGCCTACAAAAAAAATACAGATACGGTATGCCATTAAAGAAAAAAACAAGCTGTTTAGTCAAAGGAAAATAGTCGAAATGAATGTTTTCTGTGATACAGATCTCAAAAAAGAAATGATTTGTTATACAAAGAAAAAAGGTGCTATTCCTGTGAATGAAGAAGATGGTGTGCAGTTTAACTTTATGAAAGATTTTAGCGCAGGGCATAATACGCTGCCAGAAATAGAGATTGACAGGGATGAACATATCCGGATTTATCTTGCAAAAGCCGTAAAACACAGAGAATTGTATTGGGTTTACAAACAATAAGGAAGGTGAATGAAGCGATGGCATTTTTAAAAAATTTATTAAGTGGTTTGGAAAAGAAAAAAGTTTTGCCTGTTCAAAAAAAGTTTCCTATCGTGTGTCCCCATTGTTTCAGAAAGTTTGAACCTGAAGAGGTGGTATTTAGAGCGACTCATTCGAAAGAAGATGATGAAGAATATGCTTTGCAGGAAGACGAAAAGCTCAATGCTTATCTGGAGAAATTTAGAATGGAAGGTATTGAAGAATTAGAGGCTGTGATAGACCCAAGGACTATCCCTATCGAAAAAAGTGTGTATGTGGATGAGGTACTTATCAGTATTAAGGATAAATATGATATAGAAACTAAAAAAAGGCTTTGCCCATTTTGTCACAATGACTTGCCCTACTCAGCGGGGAGGACGCCAAGCAATATTATTGCTATTATAGGAGCCTCTCAGGTTGGCAAGTCTGTTTACATGACTTCGCTTATTCATACGTTAGAGACGTCAACGGCACATAACTTCAATGCCGCCTGCATGCCCATAAACAGCGATACAAGCAGAAGGTTCAGAGATCAGTATCAAGATCCGTTATTTGTGCAAAATACGCTGGTGGAGTCCACCCAAAAAGAGAAAAAGCAAGAGCCTTTTATTTTTCAGTTCAAGTTTAAAGACACTCAAAAACCGCCGTTGAGCTTGGTGTTTTTTGATGTGGCTGGAGAAGGCATGGTGGAGGAAGAATATATTGATCTTTATGCAAATCATATCAAGAATGCAACAGGTATACTGTTTTTGGTGGATCCGCTGCAGCTTTCAGCTATCCGAAGTAAGATTATTTTGAATCAAGGGGATAAAAACGGAGATTTTACCTCTAAATATCAGGAATCCAGAGATGTGGTTGTGACACTTGCAGAGAACTTTATAGGATTACAGGAAGATGGTAAGACCCCTATTCCAACAGCTATAGTTGTTACAAAAAGTGATATGCTGGAGTATCTGGCTAAAGATGGCGATGACTATGTTAAGGCCAACAGCAATATGTTTAACAATTATGTGCACAAGGCGTATTTTAATTTAGATGAACATGAAAATATAAGCGGAGAAGTTCAGCGTTTTATAGAAAAGGTGGATCTAGCTTTTATGGATGCTATAGAGGTTCATTTTAGCAATGTATCTTATTTTGCAGTATCTGCTCTAGGACAAAATCCAGTAGAGGGGAAGGTTGAGGGAGTCATTGAGCCTACCCGTGTAGATGAACCTTTTTTATGGCTCTTATATAAGCTTAGGTTTATAGGCGCAGGTGAGAGGGTGAAATAATATGATAGAACAACAATATTATACGAGAGAGCGAGGAGGGCTTTTTAGTGAACGGGATGGATATGACAGTATAGCAAAGTCCTCGGGACTCAGACTTGACTTTATCAAAAAAAATATCCATCCGCTTTGTCAGTATGATAGTCCTAGTGAGCTTCAAAAGAACAGTGAGCCAGATGAAAAGAGTTATCCAGCCAACTTTATGGTCATGCCTGTGCCATCAGGAGAGATGATTGTAGGACAGGCAGTGTATAGAAGCAAAGACTTTACGGGACTTAGATCTACTTTTTTTATGCATAACTATGTTTTTTCAGGGGCTGAGAAGCAGGACTTGATGAGAAATCCGGCAAAACTTTTTGGGATGACAGGTTTTGTCAATCAGTATGATATCCAGTTGGGAAAAGAACTGCCATCTCTTGCGGAGGTTCCATTTGACAAAACGTATGGCGTATTAAATGGTAGAAAAAGCCTGATGGAGACGTTAGGAATCACAGAAACACTTTTTAAAAAGATGCTCTATGCCATTTATGTAGCTGCTATTTCCAAAAAAAAGGTTTACATCAACTTGGATGTTCCTATACAACAGCTGACGCACCATGCCAAAGCTCTCCTTTATCATCTTTATACCTATCTGCCTACAATTATTCTTAAAGATTTAGGCGTGAGTACTTATTCAAGAACCCCGGAAGCCAAAAAGGGTATTCACATTATGTTTGTGGAGAAAGGGGCAATTAGGCAAGGGGATTCAAAGGTTGAAAAGGAATTGGTCTTTGATTTTGTCAATCAAAGATTTTTGAATGTAGATGTGAGCGTGGAAGATAATAAATATTTTGAACTGGCTTTCAAATATGCCGCTAATGAGCAAATATGGGAGATGTTTAATGAATTTATAGAAAAAGTAGCGGCACCTATGGATAGCAATGAAGGAAAAAGTCTAGGATTTCACCACAATCTGGCATTACTTTTTGAGCTGCAGCTCTATATGCGTAGCCAAAAAGAGTATAGTTTAGAATATAAAAAGGATAGGGCGCATTTATTAAAAAACACTGCGGTTTATATTAATCTGTCAAAGGATGAAAAAACAAGAAGGCAATTGATAGAAATCGTGAATTATGTGATCCCACTGTTTGAAAAAAGGCTGGAATATGGGGAGTTGTTAGATTTTGAGGAAATTAATGAGGTCATCAAATTTAAGCAGCATATTTCTCCAGATGCAGAGGGACTGATAAAGCTCTTAATCCATGATTTGAAGCAAGCTTTAAATGGGAGTCAATACCCTTATATTAAAGAGGTATTGGCCAGAGTGCGTCAAGATGAAAAGTTGTACGTAGAAGTTTTTAAACAACTGTATGTAAGAGATGAGTTAAGGCAAACTATAGCTTATAGGGTAATAGACGATACATTCAAAGATATAAAAGTGCTTGAGAAATTTATAGCGGCGATGAATGCATTAAGTCCGATAGAAATACTGCTTCAGGAGGATGGTTATTATCAAAAAGCTTCAAGAGAAGCGCTTTCTAAGTGTATGCAAAACGGCATGAAAAATGTAGAGGATCAAGTGAAGCTGCTAAAAACCATGCAGACTTGGTGTGCTGCTAAAAGTGGAAGAATATATGATTTATTATTGCAGGATTGTGAAGACTATTTTTTGAAAACCATTGAACTGAAGATGATAGAGTCAGAAAAAGAATTGCTGGACTTGCATTTTAAAAAGAGATATACACAGCTCAATTATGACATAATAGAGCTGTACAAAAGCTTTAAAAATGAGACTTTTTCATCGTCTGAGGTGAAAGATATCCTGCTTGAGAAAACGCAAGAACTCATCAAAAAATATTATAAAAGATCAGATTCAAAAGATGATTTTCAAATACTTATTTATGGATTTTTACGTCTAGCCATTAACAAATATGGGGAGAAAAACCTTTCCTTAGATCTTAAGGCTGTATTGAGTTTTTTATATGCTAGAGATGTGAATACCTTGATAGACTTTATTATTTGGAGCAAGGAGCAGAAGCACTACATCAATCAGGCTTCATTTGATAAAGAGGTGGTGCAATACTTTCTGAAACTAAAAGTAACTAAACATAAGGTGCCTAAAAAAGCCTTAAAAGATAAACTGGGTGAAAATAGTCAAACAAAAAGGCTTTACCGAAAGATAAAAGAGTCTCAGCAATCTCAATTAACCAGATTTATGAATCAGCATAAAAGAGCTGCAGCTGGAGTGGGCGTGTTACTGATTTTTTGTATGTCTATTGGAGGGTATTCTATTTACCAGTCAGCTATGCAGAGGGATGATGGATCTGTTGAGGAACCACTTATCGATGCGGTTAATGGAGAAATACCAATGGCAGCAGATAAAAGCGAATCAGGACAGGATAATCTTGATAAAGAGCTCACAAATGGGGGTACTCTCAATACACAGGATATAGACAAAACTGAGGAAGTGGATCAGTCTCAGCCGGGGAGCGAAGCAAATGACGTGGATAATACCAGTCCACAAAACAGTGCCAAAAATAATGAATCAGATACGCAGAGCGAAGAGACAAATGAAGAAGGGCTTAACACAGGAAGCCCTCATACAGACGATCTCAATCAAGAAGAGGTGGAGCAGCAATAAAGGCCTATCATTACGAGGGGCCATTAAGACAGATACTGCAAGCGGCATCATACTACCTAAAAAGGAGTTGACATGAAACAACATCGTTCAGATATACAAAAGAGTCCTAGTAATTTAAAACCAGGACAAGAAGATATTAAATTACTGATTAACGTCATATTATGTCTCGTGGTATCTTTCTTATTTTTTATAGCCATGGAGTTGATCCAACGAGGAATAATAGGAGCTGGGACTTTTATTGGGAATTATAAAGGTGTGGCATTACTTAATTATATGCTATTATTTACCATGATCTCACCAGCTATATTGGCTAAAAGAACTCACTTTGTAGCGGTTATTTTGGCACTGCCATGGGTTGTATTAGGCTATATAAGCACTATGGTTACAAGCTTTAGAGGTGTTCCTTTCAGCTGGTCTGATATCTATAGTGCTGGTGAAGGGTTATCTATTGCCAACCAATATATCTCAAAGGAAATCATCATTAAAATAAGTATAGGGGCAGTTTGCATTTTAATTTTACTAACAGGCTGTTTTTTTATAAGTTTTAAAGTGTATCGGGTAAGTTTTGTTAAGAGAATAGTAGTATTTATACTTATGGTTGGGGCGGGTTTGTCTGGCCCCTATTATTTGACTAACCAAGGAATGGTGGATATCACACAGTGGGATATGGCTGTTTCATACGATAGAAATGGTTTTATGTATTCCTTTATAGAATCGTATCTAACCACTTTTAGAAAACAAACAGATAATTATTCAGCTGGAGCGATTGAAAAAGTGGTGGAAAGTATAGAAAAAGATCCAGTAAGTCAGATTACAGAAAACATAATAGGCATTTCTAATGAAGGTGAATTGA
>JAQSYC010000085.1 GCA_029256345.1 Clostridia bacterium
CTTTATCACATCTGTAATCTGATAGGCAATACATTCAACTGCCGCCTTTACAAGCTCTGCTCTTCCTGTCGTTCTCGTGATGCCGCTTATCTGCGCCTCGGCTTTACTGTCCCAGTAGGGCGCACCAAGCCCCGAAAAAGCTGGTACAAGATAGGTTTTGTCTCCCGGATTGGCCTGCCTTGCATACTTTTCGGCCTCTGCCGGTGATGCGATGAGTTTTAAATCTTCTGCTGCCCACTTGAGGACTGCACCGGTATAATTGATATTGCCTTCCAACACATAATTTATTTCACCGTCCATTCCCCATGCTAGAGAAGTCACCAAACCAAGTTTACTAAAAACTGGTTTTTCTCCAATATTCATCATGATGGATGAACCTGTGCCGTAAGTGGCTTTAACCATACCTGGCTCAAGACACCCCTGCCCAAACAATGCCCCATGGGAGTCTCCAAGTACAGCATGAATAGGAATCTTTTTATCCAATACGCCTCCGAAGTCCGATTCTCCGTAATAGCCATTAGAGTCATCAACCTCTGCCAACATGGCTGGATCAATACCAAACAACTGACAGACTTCTTGATCCCATTTTAAATCAACTATATTAAACAGCTGTGTCCGGGATGCGTTGGAATAATCCGTCTTAAAGACCTCACCATCAGTCAGTTTGTAGATAAGCCAGCTGTCCATGGTTCCTGCACAAAGCTTTTTCTCCTGCATTTCCTGTTGCACATTTTCTATATGATGTAAAATCCAGCTTATCTTGGCCGCTGAAAAATAAGGTGACAAATGAAGGCCTGTATGTTCTTTGACTAAACGGTCCGCTCCTGCTTCTTTAATTTTCCTACATAAGGCTTCACCTCTGGCACACTGCCAAACAATTGCATTGTATACAGGTCTACCGCTGGCTCTGTCCCATACCATTGCCGTTTCCCTTTGATTACTGATACCCGCCCCAATAATGTTTTCCTTATGGATGCCAGCTTTCTCAATAACCTCTTTTATAACACGGATAGTATTGCTATAAATTTCTTCTGGGTCATGCTCTACCCATCCCTTCTCATCAATAATCTGCCTATGAACCAAATCACTTCTCCAAGCAACTGCTCCCGACTCATCAAAAAGTAAAGCTTTTGTCCCCGAAGTACTTTGGTCGATGGCCAATATATAGTTACTGTTCATGCCTTATCAACTCCATAGGAATGTTCTTCAATGGTAACGATAGCCTTTGTCTCCTTCGCCGCTTTAAGCACTGCAGTCTGATCTATAGGTTTTACACAGTACATATCAAGGACTCTAGCACTTACACCAAGTTTCCCCAGCTCCTCCGCTGCATCCTTTGCGGCCCTTACCAGCTCCCCGCAGGCTATGATGGTGACATCCTTTCCCTCTGATACAACTGTTGCTTCATTCATTTTAAAAGGCATATTTCCTTCTTCATATACATCTTCTACTGGATTACGTCCTACTCTGATATAAGCTGGCTTCTCATCTTCCAAAAGGTGTTCCATCAGTGCTTTTGTCTGAAATCTATCGCTGGGCAAATAAACTCTCATATTTGGAATAGATGCAAGGGCTGCAATATCTTGGGCTGAATGATGGGTCATCCCTAGTGCCCCATAGCTGATACCTCCACTGATGCCTATTAATTTGACATTGGTGTTGGAGTAGGCTACATCCACTTTGCACTGCTCCATACTTCTTGTAGACAAAAAGCATGCCGGAGAGGCTGCAAATGCCTTTTTACCACATTTTGCAAGACCTGCACTGATTGAGACCAGATTTTGCTCTGCAATCCCAGTCTCAACAAACTGTTCTGGGTAAGTATTGGCAAATCCTGTCAAGGAAGCTGATCCTCTTGAATCACTGCAAAGTACAACGATATCCTTATCCTCTTTTGCTTTATCCATCAAAACCTCACAAATGATTTGACGATTGGGTATATTATTCATTAGCTGCTATTCTCCTTTCCTCAAGCTCCTTTAAGCCATTCTCAAACTCCGCTTCCGTAGGCACTTTATGATGCCATTCTGCTTTGTTTTCTGTAAAAGAGATGCCATACCCTTTGATTGTATCAGCAATAATAACGGTAGGTTTTCCCTTGGTTGCTTTAGCCTGTGTAAACGCCTCATCCAATGCTTTTAAGTCATTGCCTGCTGCATGGATCACATGCCAGCCAAAACTTCCCCACCTTGCGTCCTGATTATCCTGTGACATAACATTTTCTGTACAGCCAGAGATCTGAAGTCTATTCCTATCAACAACTGCCGTCAGATTATCCAGCTTATAGTGGCCGGCAGCCATTGCCCCTTCCCACACAGAGCCTTCTGCCAGTTCCCCGTCTCCCATCACTGTATACACACGGTAAGAAGCCTTATCCATCTTGCCAGCCAAAGCCATCCCCACCGCCACAGGCAGTCCATGACCTAATGAACCAGAATTCATTTCTATACCATTTATCTTATTATTAGGATGTCCTATGTACTTAGACTGATATTGTGAGTAGGTTTCCAATTCCTCTTTTGGGAAAAAACCTCTGTCTGCAAGAACACTGTAATAGGCTTCAACTGAGTGGCCTTTACTTAAGATAAACCTGTCTCGATTGGGATGATCTGTACTTTCTGGTGAAATATTCATATGTTTATAATATAAGCTGACAAGTATATCACATATACTGAAATCCCCGCCTGTATGCCCTGTTTTTGCTTTATAAATCATTTTCCAAATATCTTTTCTTAATTCAAAAGATTTTGCTTTTAAGTTCTCCATATCTGCCTCCTGTTATAGACTTCCTCTTAACCATGCTTTGATTTCTGGTTCTTTTGGATCTACCGGATCTGGGCTCAGACCTGGTATGTACTTACAGGCTTCATATAGAGCTGGAACAACATCGGCATGCACCCCGCTGCAATGATGAATATAAGGACCTGTTACCAGTTTATTTTCCCATTCCAGCCAGTCATTGACTTCAACCCATACATAAGCTCCTCGTGTAAACTTACCTTCAATCCCTTTTGCTTTTCCTAAAAAGAGTTGATATGCCCCATGATCTCCGTCAAAACGTACGATAGTCATTTCTCCTCCTTCGATTTCTCCCTCATGGGTACCAGGCTCATGACCATCAAATAGGAAATGCTGATTAAATTTGGTTTTACAGTCACATTTTGTAAGACTTGTTGGGAAGTTGCCACAGTGGAACAATAATTCACCATTGTTGTTAGTGGCATGTCTTACGGTAATATCCGCGAAAAATGGTGCCTTTTGGTTCATTGTAGCCGCATACGCCATAACTGAGGAAATAGCTCCGTGAATATCTGTCTCACAGGCTACCGGAATACCTTCATCAGTCAGTAATGCATTGGCTAAACAAGGCATAATCTGTAGGCTTTCCTGAAGTGCTGACCAACATTGTATAGCCGCACAGGTACAAAGCTCTTTATCGATATAGAACCGCATTGCCAGCTTGAGGGCCGCCACTCTTATTAAGTGCTTTTCCTGTGCACCGGTGCAGTCAACTACCGTTTTAATCTTTTCAACTACTGCCCCTAACTCTGGTTCATTAGCTTTTTCAATCTCAAGGGTTTTAACTTCTAGTTCTTTTAGGCTGATAGGGAAAATCTGAATATTAAACCTTTCAAGTAATTCCCCTTCATTACAGATCACTGACCAAAAGTCTGAGGGTCTTGTTGAAATCTGCAGTACCCTAATCTGATTAAAGGCTTTAACAATATTAGCTGTTTTTAAGAAATTCTCAAATCCTCTTACAAAAATAGGGTCATCTATTCTTGTATTAGGGATATATGTAAAAGGTACATTAAATCTTCTAAGCACTGAGCCTGTTGCAAGTAAACCACATTGACTGTCCCTTAGTCTAAAGCCGTCCTCAAGCGGATCTTCATCTCTTGGCCCCCATAACAAAACTGGTTTTCCAACCTCTCTGCACATTTTAGCTACCGTATCTTCTGTCCCAAAATTACAATGGGGTACAAAGACTGCATCTACTTTTTCCCTAATAAACTTATCTGCAATCTTATAAGACATTGCTGTATCATTGTAGAGCAGCCCTTCATCATTGATATCTTCAATATCAATGATGTCAATGTCATAGCCATTCATGAACTGTCTTATTAAATTTTTATATTTATGGGCATCTTCTTTACTAAAGGTAAATCTTCTTGTAGGTGCAAAACCAATTTTTAATTTACTCATCTTATACGCTCCTTTTATGTTTAATCGTCCTCTACCTCTTTAACACTGTCTCTTTCTATAAAGGCGGTACAAATTTCAATTTTTGTATGGATACTGCTTCCGTTTTGTATTTTATTAATAAGCTGCTTAACTGCCATACGCCCCATCTCCTGCTTAAACACACGAATGGTTGTAAGACTTGGAGAAGAAATACCGCAAAAAGGCAAGTCATCAAAACCAATCACTGAAATATCTTTTGGAATTCTATAGCCGTATTGTTTGAGTGCTTTAATGGCTGCAAGGGCTATAATATCATTGTCTGCTACAAAGGCAGTTGGAAGCTTAGGTTTTGTACTCAGGTATTTATCCATATCCCTATAGGCCCCATCCATAGTTGGTCTTAAAGTTACTTGATAGTACTCGTTAATAGGAATCCTTTTTTGAATAAGTGCCCGTTTATAGCCCTGAGATCTATAACTAAAATTTTTAATTCTAAATTCGCTTCTTAGGTAGCCAATATCCCGATGACCCTTTGAAATGAGGTATTCAACGGCATTATGTACTGAGTCCGTACTATTGATAAGGACTGAGTCAAAGTTTAGTTTGCCATACCAGCTGTCTACTACAATAACTGGTGATACAGCCTTTTCAAATACCTTAACATCTTCTTCGCTAAGCTCTGTTGCCAAAAGTAATATCCCCGAGGTGGAGTCATTCAAAATCTGTTCCAACAGCTGCTCAAATTCATCACTGCTTTTATCGAGATTACAGATAACTGTCTTGTATCCAGATGCACGACTCTCCATCTCTACGCCTTCTATCAATGAAGAAAAGAAAGGTGTATCCGAAATAATCTCGCCTGTCTTCTTGTAAATAACAAACTTAATGCTGGTAATCTTTGTTTCGTTGATATACCCCCTTTCCTTTGCCGTTGCCAAGATCCTTTCAGCGGTTCCTTTATTTACGCCTCGTTTACCACTAAGCGCATTAGAAACTGTTGCCGGGGAAAACCCTGTTATTTTACTTATTTCTCTTATACTTGTTTTCACTGGAATCTATCTCCTTCTCGTGTTCTCATTGTATTTAATTTATATAAACTGTTCAACTGTTTTGATGGTTTTATTCATTTCATTTTTAATATTTGTATAAAACCCCCAAGCATTTTGCATATAAAATAGGATTTCAAATACTCATTTATCTATTTTTTTATGCAAATTGTATGTTTTAAGTTATCTAAACGTTTATATAAACATTTAGATGCTGTGTTTTGTTCTATTATACACTTAAAATATTCGTTTTACATGCATATATTACAGTATTTTGTCTGATTTTTCATTTTCTTTATACAAAACATTTAATATCACAAATAACGTATAAAAAATTAATACTCCCTTATTATCATCTTTTTATATTAACTCTTCTTCCCTATTAATAAGCTGCAAAAATAATAATTATTTCTTTTATAATGTTATGAACTATGTTATACTAGCAATATTAATAATGACTATCATTTTCAAACTTGGAGGTGTTATTTTGCAGCACATGCATTCTTTTCGTCTTAGAATGATGTACGAGTCTTATCTTAGTCTCAATACCATGGGTATTATCGGTATGATTTTATTTTTTAACTTTTTTATGGACTTTGATACTATTTATCCTTGGATCTTTTTAGCTGTTTACGCCCTATATACACTCATTATTGCTACATCGTATATCTATAAGGTTCATGTCCTAAGTCTTGAAGACCTCGAGCCCAATCTATGGCTCACCCTGATGGATGGTATTTTTCTCTGCTTCTTTCTATACTTTTCCAAGCAATACTTTGGCGTTTTGTCCCATCTGTTCTATATCTATCTTGTCCTTATAAGTATCTTGTTTAGTCAAAAGAAATCTCTTTATTTTAGCTCCTTTGTATCACTATGTTATGTGGTATTAGTAACACTGCTGGATGTTAAGGACTTATTCTCTTTTAATGCTGTCATCAATATATTACTCATATTTTTACTTGGCTATGTCCTATCCTCCCTTATCACAGAAATCAACAAGTTGGAAAGCCGCATGGGATACATATGTGAGGATTTAGAAAATAAAAATCTTCTGCTTAATGAAATGATTTGTAAAGACTTTTTAACCAATCTTTATAATCATAAAACCTTTTATTTATATTATAAGCAATTCATTCAGCGTTCTTGTGACCACAAAGAATCATTTAGTGTGGCTATGCTGGACATTGATAATTTTAAAAAAGTAAATGATACCTATGGCCATTTAGCGGGAGATTTAATCTTAAGAGAAGTCTCCTCATTGATTCTGGCCAATATTCAACAGAATGATATCGCTGCCAGGTATGGCGGTGAAGAGTTTGCTATTATTTTTCCTGATCCAATACCTAAAAAGAGTATTGAGACCTGTGAAAAAATCAGAACCGCTATCGAAACCCACCCCTTTGACGTTGATGGACAGGTTATAAAAGTAACCATCAGCGGTGGTGTAGCTGGTGGAATTTTTAAAAAGCCCCATCATAAACAAAGCAAACTGCTGGAATTTGTGGATCAGCTTATGTATAAGGCAAAGATGGCCGGAAAGAATAAAATCCTTTTCTCACAGGAACTGCTTGTTATCAGCGACTAAATGTTATATTTTGCCATTGAGAAAGCGCTTAAGAAGACTTTTGTATCCTCTTAAGCGCTTTCTTTTGATGTCATAATCCCATTTTTCGTAAACTATCTGCCACTAAATCTGCCATTTTACTTTCTGCATTCAAGCTAAAATTGAAAAGTGCTTGACTTTATTGTAGCTATAACGTTTACAATTTAAAAGTTAAAAGCTTGTACTAACCAATCAATTACTTAAAGACAAGGGCGCCTCTTTGATTAGTCATTTAGTCACTCTTAATAAAATGACAAAAGAAAGAAGGAAGAAAGTGAAAACACACTTCAATAGATATCTATTACTAACCTTTGGCGCTATTGTAAACTTCTGTTATGGAAGTGCCTATATTTGGACAGTATTTCAACCTGCTGCAAAGTCAAAATTTTCTCTGTCCACTGCCTCTGCTAATAGGCCTTTCTCAGTATTTATGGGTTGTTTTGTTGTTGGCAATATTATAGGTGGAAAGCTCCAGCAGAGAATCGTCGCAAGAACCATAATCTTTTTTGCCAGTTTACTCATGTGCCTTGGATTCTTTTTCACTTCTGCAATCCCGCAAGATTCAGCTTGGGTAATTCCTTTAACCTATGGCTGTATGGGTGGTCTAGGGGCAGGAATCGCCTATAACACTTTGGTTGCCACTGTCCAAAGATGGTTCCCTGATAAAAGAGGTTTAGTCACTGGCATTATTATATGTACAGCTGGCGCACCCGGACTTATTATGACCCCTATCTGCAATGACTGGATTGGGACATTCGGATTTTCCAAGGCTATGCTTTTAGTAGCTGTACTTTATCTGTTCATTTGCCTGGGCGGAGGATGGATCATTACAAATCCGCCTGCTGAATATATGCACGACTATCAGCCCATTAAAACAGTTATACCTTCTAAACAGTATACAACCTCTGAAATGCTAAAAAGAAGAGACTATTATCTGATTGCTGGAGCTATGATGCTTGCAGTGCCTGCCTATTTCCTTATTAACCCTATGATGAAATCACTCGGCCTTGAAAGAGGACTTTCACATACGCTTGCCTTAACAGGTGTTATGCTTTCCTCTGTAATGAATATAAGTGGCCGTTTGGTAACTCCTTGGATTTCAGATTTGCTAGGAAGGATTCGAATACTGATTCTATTGTTCTTTACCAGCATGATTGCTATTCTCTGTCTTACGGTTGCACAAGGCACTATGTTTATTGTTTGTATCGCATTAGTAAGCTTTAGTTATGGTGGATTTTTTGGCATCTTCCCTTTGATTACAG
>JAQSYC010000086.1 GCA_029256345.1 Clostridia bacterium
CGTTAATGTTCTCAGATTAGGCATTGAAATACTCATAACCAATGTTGTAATATAGTCATTCCATGCTGTTCTAAATACAAATAAGGCTACTACGGCTAAGATAGGTTTAATCAGCGGCAGAATCACACGGAAGAATATACCATATACACTGCAGCCATCAATAGTTGCTGCTTCGTCCAGTTCTTTAGGAATGCTTTTTATAAATCCCATAACTAAGAGAACATGAGCTGCCTGCCCCCCTGTTAAAGCCAATATGAGACCCAAAATAGATTTATTAAGATTAAATGTCGTGAGCATGCTATAGATAGGATAAAGTGTTACCGAACCTAGAGCTATAAACATCAGTCCGATATACATGCTCAAGATTAGTTTCTTAAAAACAAAGCTTCTCCTTGCAAGTACAAAACCTGCCAGTGCGGATGTTACTGTTCCGACAACCATGGTTGTTACGCTGACTACCACACTGTTTAAAGTATACTTTGTAAAATCCGCCTGTACAAAAGCCTGATAATAGTTTTCAAAGTGCCATACTGCTGGCACAAAGCTTCCTCCTAAAGTCAGCTCACTATTGGTTTTAAAAGATCCTAAAATCGTATAGATAATAGGATATACTGTAAATATCAGCATAATGGCAATAAATAAAAGCCCAATAAGCTCGAGGCCTATGTTTTTTGTTTTTTGCATATTTTTTGACCTCGCCTTCTAATAAATATCATCTAATTTTTTAGATGCAAAAAGATAGATAACTGTTACAAATCCTGCAATAACTGCTGATACAGCACTGACTGCGGCACCATATCCATATTGAGGGGTTATCACCGTTGTAGCTGAAACAGGGAAGAAATACTGATAACCATATAATGCCATAACCATTGTTGCATTAGTCGGTCCTCCTTCTGTCAAAACCATAACATTATTCATATCCTGAAACGCTGCTGTAATAGAGAGCATAAGGATAATCTTAAGAATAGGTCCTAGCATAGGTATCGTAATATACCAAACTGACTGCAATCTGTTTGCTCCATCTATCTTTGCGCTTTCAAGGGCATCTTCTGAGATTTGCTGTATACCCGCAATAAAATATACCATATAGTTACCTATTGCTCCCCAGACTGCAGTGATCACCAATGTTTTCATCGCATGTTCTCTTCCAAGCCAGTTAATAGGTTGTTTTATAATTTGCCAATCCATTAAGTATTGATTGATTTGTCCGTTATAGACATTAAAAAGCAGATAAAATACTAGTCCCATAACAGCCGCACTCATAATCGTTGGAACAAATATGATGCTTTGTAAAAGGCCGTTTCCCCTTCTTTTTTTGCTAAGAAATAACGCTAATAGAAAAGCAATAGGTATCGTAAATAAGATTTTCGCTCCTGCATAGACAAAGGTATTGACTACAGATTTCCAGTAGATTTCATCCCTGAATACCCGCAAAATATTTTCAATCCCAATAAACTTAGGGCCGCCCGAGCCATAACCTCCATAACGATAAAAAACATATCTCAATGTCCAAATGACTGGGTAAACAGAAAAGGCTATAAATAGAATAAGGTTTGGAAGCAATAAGCTGTATGACCTCAGATTATCAATAATTTTTTCTTTTCTTTTTGCAGGAGAACTCTGTATTCTTGTTTTTGCTGCTGCTTGTAGATTCACAATCATCCTTCCTTCCTTATTTAAAATAAAATGGAGCTCTAAAGCTCCATTTTTAAACTTTGTATTACTTCGATGGATTCATAGGGTCAAAACCAGAAATTTTAATTTCTTTGCCGACTCCTTCATCAATGCCTGCCTTAAGAGCTGTATTATATCTATTGGTCAAATCTTGTAAACCTGCTTTAATGTCTTTATTGGCTAAAATCATTTCTCCAAGGGCATCATACATTGTCTGTCCCTCAACAATTACTGCATCCGTGTTTTTTTCATGAGGTGTTTTTGGCCATATAGCATCCCCATCGCCTACTAGCAAAGTTGGATTGTTTACATAAATATCTGCAGCTTTCGCTTTTTCAATAACGGCTGGTATACTGGAAATACCAAGTCCTTGTTCATAATACTCTACCAGATTGTCAACATTTGCAAAAACAGCTTTGTAAACTTTCCAAGCAGCTTCTAAATTTTTGCTTTCTGAATTAAATAAATAACCATTAAGTGGTGTATAGTTTTGTTTACCATAAACCCCAGGTTCGGCGTGAGTGAATGAAATATACATACCGATTTTACCTGCCGCAAACTGTGTTCTAAGGGGATCAATATCTAGTGATTCACAGCCTGGAAATGCTGCTGCTGGTGATAAAAGCTCTTTCCATGCTGATACAACATTTTCATAACCTGTAAAATCATATTGTCCAGCTGCAAAATTATACCCAAAACGGATACCTAGTTCTTTTTCAGCTGAATACGTTAAAGAACGAGACAGGGCTGAAGCGGCACTTTTCATATTTGCTGCGAAGCCATATATCCCTTCTCCCGAAAGCTTTGATGTGATTAATTTGGCATCTTCCACCATCTCTTCAAGGGTCTCAGGTGCTTTTTCAATACCTGCTTTTGCAAAAATATCTTTGTTATAGAACAGACGGCAAGTTGTGGCAGCTGTGGGGACATAATAGGTCTTACCATCAATAACATTCATCCCATTTACCATGGCCGAACCAAAGGTTGCCTTGAACTCTTCGTCCATAAATGGTGTGATGTCAGCATATTTTCCTGCATTCACATAGTTCGTAAACATCTGCTCCTGAAAAACAAACATATCAGGTGCATCTCCATTTTGGAAAACCATATCTACCGCTTGCACATAGTTGTCTGAATAGATTTCATAAACAACCTCGATATTATCTGTATTTGTTTTGTTGTACTCATCAATTTTTTCTCCAGAAGCTTCCTCTGCACCTTTTGCTTCTTCTTTGCTAGCTGCTGTTTCCTGTGTTGCCGTCTGCTCACTACTGCCCTTAGAACTGCCACAGCCTGTGAGTGTACTAAAAGCCAAAGCTGTTCCCATGGTGACCATCATCCATTTTTTAAATTGTTTCATAGGTAAAATCCCCCTTTATATTTACGCCTTTTGCGTTTGGTATCTTTATCTTAACCCACTTTTTGTATTTACAAAATCCACTATATGACTATGGAATGTATAATATCTGATGTATCTATCTTATACTATACTTCCCTGTTTTCTCAAATTTTCCTGTAAACTTTTTATGTTTATTTCTCTAAATTCTTGATTGTTTTTTGTGCAGATAGCCGCCGCCGTACCTGCTGCTTGACCCGTTGCAAAACATGCCGGCATCACCCTCACTGAGCCCATCATTGCCCGGTCTGAGGAAATAGTCCGTCCCGCAACAATAAGATTTTTAATAGTTTTTGGCAGTAAAGCCCTAAATGGAATGGTATAGTATTCTCCATTTTTATATTTTGAAGCCACATATTCCCTATCATCTGAGTCATGGTCTACCTCTTCTAGTTTTGCTGCATGTCTGTCGATAGGATAAGCATAACGGGCAATCGTATCCTCAAACTGCATACGGTTGTTGTAATCTTGTTTTGTCAGTTGATACTCTCCAACAATACGCCTTGATTCTCTAAGCCCTATATGAGGACCGCTGGTAACAAGCACTGCTTTTTCAGCACCCGGAACATATTTACGCAAGAACTTAATCATTTCAGGGATCTTTGACCTTGCTTCAATTTCTGCCCTTGTTAAGTCGGACGCACGGAGAGGATAAAAGTCATAGACATGCCCAAAGTTGAACCCTGCTACACCGTCAGCTTGAAGTGCAATACCTGCAACATTTTTTTCTCCTTCTAGGAACTCTCCCGCCTCTTTGGCCTTCTTTGAAGCTACATTTAAATTGCCGTCTTCCCCAACTTCATTTGCATACTTCATAAAACGTTCTGTATCAAAGTTAGCTACTTTAAAACACAGAGTTCCTGCCTGAACAAGTCCATTTTTATCACCGTATTCATAAGCACCCCCAGCCATCGCCACCAAATCCGCATCCCCTGTACAGTCTGCAAAATATTTTGCTTTAATAAGACGACTGCCTTCTTTGCTATGGACTGTGATTGATTCAACAAAACCATCTTGGCACGTAATATCCGTTACATGGGTATGTAAAAGCACCTGACATCCACTGTCAATAACGATTTCATCCAATACTCTTTTTAAAATCTCTGAATCAATAGGTACCCAGTCAAATGCCTTCATTCGATCAGGTTTATAATCATAAAAAGGACTTTCATATCCCTCTTTTTTCATCGCTTCCAGTATCTCAAGCCCTATACCGCCTATGACCACTTCTTCCCCATTGCTGTAAGGACAAAAAGCTGGTACCAACGCATCGGTCGCCATGCCGCCTAGATAGCCAGCCTTCTCAATAAGAAGTACCCGAGTCCCATTCCTTGCCGCTGCAACTGCCGCGCCTATACCTGCCGGTCCTCCCCCAGCTACTACTAAATCAAACACTTCTTGTTCTATCATTCACCTATCTCCTTTTCATTATGAAATTTATACTGTATTTTAATTATAAATGATAGATTTTATATTAAAGATATAATTAACGACCTACTTGTGTTCAATATATGACCGAAAACAAAACACACTCTATTTAAGGTCAACCTTTAAATAAAGTGTGTTTAAGGTGTATTAAATCTGCATGAATTTTTCTATATCTTGCTCTATTATTTTCAAAGAACTTCTCCAAAATTCTATATTGCGTACATCTATATCCATTTCCTTTGCTGCATCGGCAATGAACTTTTTGCCGGTTACAGCCAAAAGCTTTTCATATTTTTTAGGGAAATTTTCTTTATCTTGTTCATATTTTGCATAAAGCCCTTTGGCAAACAATAGTCCAAAAGTGTAAGGAAAATTATAAAAGTTGCTGGCAGCATAATAATAGTGAGGTTTCCATGTCCACATATAAGGGTGGAAATACTCTGGGTCCAGGCCGTCTCCATAAGCTTCCTGCTGCGCCTTAAGCATCATGTTGTTAAGTTCCTTGGGTGAAAGAGGCCCATCTTCTCTTTGCTTAAAGAGTTCACTCTCAAATAAAAATCTGGAATAAATATCTACTACAAGCTGGGTGTAATCACTGATTTCAGCTTCTAATATGGCCAGTGTTTCTTCCGCATCTGCTTCACCTAAGGCTGCCTTCTTGACAATCGTCTCACAAAAAGTAGAAGCTGTCTCTGCCAGTGGCATTGGTGAATCAATATTTAAAACGCTTTCTCCATTAAGACACTGGTCATGAAAACCATGACCTAACTCATGGGCCATCGTAATGACGTCACTTAAGTTATCACCGTAGTTGAGCATGATACGGCATTCTCCTAGGCTATGAAGTCCATAACAAAAAGCTCCGCCACCTTTACCTTCTCTAGGGAATACATCAATCCATTCTTTATCCATTGCCTTTTTGGCAAAGTCTGCGAGGTCACTGCTAAAAGCTCTAAAATTCTTTTCAATAAAAGCTTTGCCTATGTCATAGGGAAAAGGCATCTCCTTTTGGACAACGGGTGCATAAAGTTCATAAAATGGCAATCCGTTTTTATACCCTAACTTCTCTGCTTTTTTCCTAAGATATTTTCTGAACATCGGAAGGCTTTCTTTGATGGCAGATAGCATCGCCTCCAGTGTCTCTTTATCCATCCTAGAACTCCCCAGCGTCATTTCTAAAGGTGAAGCATACCCCTTCATTTCACAAACGGCCACGACTTCTCCTTTGATGGCATTAAGTGCTGCTGCTACCCCTTCTTCAATCTTCTTATAAGAAGCAATCTCCGCTTCATAAGCTTTTTTTCGGATATCCTTATTGGGGCTATAGGCTAAATTGAGTACCTCTGTTAAAGGAAGACTTTTACTTTGTCCATCCAGTTCTATCTCTATTTTATGGGTCGCAATCAATAAATTTTTATAATTTACCCATGCACTGGATCCAGTATTTTGCATTCTGGCAATAATATCTTCTTCTTTTTCTGATAACATATGCTTTTGCTCTCTTACGATTTCCTGCAGATAAAAGCTGTGTTCCTTTAATAACTCAGACTGTTCTATGACTTCATCTAATTTCTCTATGCTGCTGATCCAGCTGCTTATCTTGGCACCTGTTCCAGCTAAAGCGCTCATTTTTTGTTCAAGGATAGCATCATATTTAGTAGCAGACTCATTTTGTGAATCAACACTTAAGGTCAGTCCAGCAAAAGCCGCCAGTTTTTCATACAAACTGTTAATCTCTTTTTCAAGGGTAATATACTGCTCTAATTTTTCCAGCTCATTCCCCTGACTTACTGTATGATCATTAGCCCAGTTTTTCACTTTAGCAATAAGCTGGTCTAACTTCTTAACATCTTCTTTAAAACGCTCTTCTTCAAAAGACGCGTAAAGCTCTTTTAAACTCCATTTTGCTTCCATAGGTCATCTCCTCTTTATATTTTTCAAAATCTTATAACGATTTTTTTATTATAGCCCAACTGCAGGGTTTCTAAAAGCGCCGTATGAAATAGTATCTCATTATGAGTTAAACCTATACCCGCTTCCCCATAAAGTCTCTATAAACTCTGGATTGGAAGGATCCTTTTCTATTTTCTTCCTTATCTTTTGAATGTGAACAGGCACCGTAGCCGTCTCCCCATAGTACTCACTGCCCCAAATGGCATCAAACAGCTGTTCCTTAGTAAAAACTATATTAGGATTTGAAGCCAGAAATACTAAGAGCTCATATTCCTTTGTCGTTACCTGTATTTCTTTACCATTTATAAAAACTTTATGTGCCGCTGTATTGATCTCCATACCTCTGTGGATGATGATTTCATTGCTGGCATTATGACCTTTAAGTCTCTCATACCTTTTAATATGGGATTTGATTCTGGCCACAAGTTCAGCCGGACTAAAAGGCTTTGTCAGATAGTCATCAGCCCCATAGTCCAGACCCCTTATTTTATCTATATCCTCACTTTTAGCCGAGACCACAATGATTGGGATCTCCAGTTTTTTTCTAACCTCTTTTATGATTTCATAGCCATTCATCAACGGCAGCATCAAGTCCACAACAATAACGTCATAAACACCCGAAACAGCCCTTTTGACCCCTTGCATCCCATCTTGGACAATATCTGCTTGATAACCGTTGAGCTTTAGGTAATCCCTTTCAAGTTCTGCAATATTGATATCATCTTCTACAATCAAAATACTTTTCATAACCAAACCCCATTCTTAAATGATCTCATTGATTGGCAGCATCACAGTAAAACATGTACCTTCATTTTCAGTACTCGAAACAGCAATTTTACCTCCATGGGCCTCTACCAGTTCTTTTGCAATGGCCAGTCCAAGCCCTGTACTTGTCAAGTCTTTTGTACGTTCCGTATCAATGCGGTAAAATCTATTAAATATATATGTCAGCTTATCTTTTGGTATACCCGGTCCATTATCACTTATAGCAATACAAACTAACTGCTCCTCTTTGTATACTCTTGTCTTGATGGTCAAATCCTGCCGGGCACCGTATTTTTCTGCATTGCCTATAATATTCCTAAAAACTTGATGCAGTCTTTTTCTGTCTATATTAAAAGTACAGTCTTCTTTTAGTGTATCAAAATAATCAAATTTAATATGCTTTTCTTCAAATTCCAATTGAAATTCTTCCATTAAGTCACCCAAAAAAGGCCGTACACTAACGGTTATAAATTCAAATTCTAACTTTTGCATATCCAGTTTTGAAAAGAAGAATAAATCATCTATAAGCTTGTTAATATACGTTGTATTATTGTGTATGATTTTCAAATATTTATTAATATCCTTAGGTGATAGGGCACTGTTTTCTGTAATCGCCTCAATATACCCTTGAATAGACGTAATAGGTGTCTTCAAATCATGAGATATATTAACAATGAGCATTCTTCTATTTTCTTCATATTCAGCTTTTATCTGTTCACTTTCCTGAAGTCTATAGGCCATTTCATTAAAAGCGTCTATCAGTAAACTAATTTCGTTGTGCTCATCCGTTTCAACTTTTATATTGTAATTTCCTTTTGAGATTTCGTCTATTCCGCCCTTTAACTTGTCTATAGGCGTTAAGATTCTTTTTTCTATTTTTCTCAAGAAAAAAAATTCAAAAAATCCCCCTGCTGTAAACAAAACCGCAAAAAATATGCTGATCTCCTTTATCCCAGCATATTTAAATACCATGTACCATATAATCAGATTGAATAGGAGGATGAGATGCGGCGAAAATCTGGCATGTCTATGCATTTTATGAAGCTCGGCTTTGCTTTTCTGTATTTCTTGAAAATACTGCTCACACTCTCTTGGGTGTCTGTAGTCTCCATGATAACCTCTATAAAAGTTTTTATGACAACCATGAGATTGTTTGTTGCACTTCACCAGTTTTTCTTTCATCTCCTTATATTTTCTCATCCTCTATCCACCTGTTTCTTTTAATTGTGTATTAAACGACCCATCCTTATAGCCTTGTTACCATTCTAAACTTAAATCAGCTGTCAGCTTGACCTCTTGTGCTTCTGCCTTTTCATCTTTTTCATCCTTTTGCACGCCACTTATGTCCACTGTAATTTTTTCAATCTCTTTATTTGGATTAATCACCAGCATAAGTTCAAACTCTATGTTTTCCATATCACGAAGCTCTTTCATACACATAGGATGCTGCTTATTTTCCATCATCTGTTTATGATGTTCAAGTCCGTCTTTTAGCTTTGCCTGTATACCTGCTTTAATCTCTTGCGGAATATCTGCCGATTTTAAAACCAGCACTGCTGCCCCGCCTTCCTTTTCACTAAGTTCTATACTGCTTAGTATACCTAATAAAGCTGTTATTCCTTCAAGTTTTTCTTTTAGGCTACCACCATGCATCCCATGAGAGCAGTTGTTATGAAAGCCGTGCATATGTTTTCTAAAACCATATCCTCTACCGCTACCTTCAGTCTCAAACTGAATACTGTTTTCCATCTTCATTTTTTTGCCGTCACACTCAACTTCTATATTGGTTTTCCCTTTTGTCTGACAGCCTGCACTAGTCTTTTCGAATGTATTGTTGATACTAAATAGCTTTGCCTCACCTTTTACCCCTTCTGCCTTAAATACACCTTTAATAGCCTCCTTATCCTTCATTATTTTTACTGCGTCATAAATAACTTTAAGTTTATTCATTAAAATAGCCTCCTTATTGATTTGATAAACTCAGTATAAGAGAGGACTTTTAATTTAAATTAAACCATTTTTAAAAAATCTATAATTAATTTTAAAATATTTATAAATTATTCTCAATACTTTTTTTAGGACATCGTTACCCTTATTTTAAATCACATTTGACTTTTTACCTAGAAATTTTTAAATTTATTAGAATAAAAGTCTTTTTAATCAGCACCTCTCCAATAATTTCATAAGTCTGTCTTCGGTTAAAATTTCATGGGTAATAAATACTCCGTCAATAAAAAGGCTGTAAGTCGTAGAAGGAACTGGGGCATTTTGAGCCTCTTTGGCGTTGGTGTATCTTTTGGTCATAAATTTAAGCCCTCTATCTTGTGCTGCCTTTTCTAGAATACTCGTATATTTCTCGGTAAACGGACATTGATGAGAGTAATAGATGACTATCCCTTCACCCTTGGTCTCCTTTGATTGTTTGGCACATTCTTTAAACTTTGGTATGACCGCCTCTTTGTCAAAGGGCAGATATAATAGCTCATAATAAGGATCTGCCGTATCCCCTACTTTGAACCCCTTACAAAAATTTAGGATCAGATAGATAGGGCTTTTTCTTGTCAGAAGATATAACGGTAAGGCCTTTTTTATTTTGATTTTTGGCATCTTTAATACATTCTTCGAGCAGTTTTGCCCCTATGCCTTGACCTTTATACTGTCCCGCTACCCAAAAGCAGTTGATAAACATATATCCCTCTGCCTCAATAGGTACCCATGCCTTTTCCGCTGGTATATATTCAATAAATACTTTGCCCCGTACGTCTGCCTTTTTAAAAACTAATCCTTCCTTAAAGCGCTCTGTAAGCCATGCCTTTTTAGTCAGCACTCCTGTTTCCCCTTTTTTATCAGAAAGTGAACAGCATACATGTTCACTTTCTATATTCTTCTCATTTAAAGTGATGATTTCCATAGGAACTACCTCCGTGTGATCGTTTATAAAAATTATAGCAGATATAATCAGACAAGAGTATGTCATATTATATCTGCTTAATAATATTCCCGTGAAATTTATACTAACTCTGAAACCACCTTGTTCCTTCCGCTTTCTTTTGCTTTGTAAAGCGCATCATCTGCTTTTTTTATAAGCACCTGGGAATCTGCATCTTCCTGTGATTTGACTGTAGCAACACCTATACTCACAGTAACAACACTATTAACAAGTGAGGCCTCGTGCGGAAGTCCCAAGTCCATAATGGCTATTCGGATAGTTTCTCCTATATTTATGGCTGCTGTATGGTCTGTGTCTGGAAGTACACAGGCAAACTCTTCCCCCCCCCCATCTTGCTGCCAAATCAGTAGACCTTTTGAGCCCCTTTTTAATCGTTTGGGCGATTTGCCTCAGACATTCATCTCCTTGTAAATGACCATAGGTATCATTATAATTTTTAAAGAAATCAATGTCTATCATAAGCATTGATAAGGGTTCTGAGTGTCTTTTTTGTCTGTTCCATTCGACTAAGAGTGTTTCATCAAATCTTCTGCGATTGGCAATCTGAGTAAGGCCGTCTATCATGCTGTTTTCTTTGAGCATGTCCCGATATTGCTTGAGTTCCAAATGATTTTTTACTCTTGCTTTTACAATAGGGATACTAAAGGGTTTAGTAATATAGTCAATAGCCCCTAGCTGTAGACCCAGTTCCTCATCCTTTTCTTCATTCATAGCGGTTATAAAAACGACGGGAATATCCCTTGTTTCCGGTGCTTCCTTTAGTTTTTTGCAAACCTCATAGCCATCCATATCCGGCATCATAATATCTAACAAAATGATATCTGGCGGATTTTTTGAAATAGCTAATCCAAGGGCTTCTTCTCCATTAGTTGCTAGTTTTAAATGATAAGTATCCTTTAGTGCTGTTCCTAAAACCTTTAAGTTTGTGGGTGCGTCATCTACGATTAATACAATTTGTTTATTTTCCGTATTTTTCATCCAAATCCCTCCTACTATTTATGATGCCAGTGATTAATCGACTGGATTCTGTGTAATTAAAATGTTCCAATGCCACTTTTAATTTTTGAAATACTTTACTCATGAACTCATCCAAATCGTCAGCCAATCCTTGGTTGACTTTTGAATCACTTTTTTCAATCGTGTGATTTATGATCAATTGAATCGACTGATGTACCCCTTGTATTTCAGCTTGTAATGCTTTCATTCTAATATCCTGCTCATACTGTTCCCTGACAGCTTGTTCCATAAACTCTGATAATTTCATCACTCCGTCAGCTCCAATATTGCCTGATAGGCCCTTTAGCTTATGCAGCTCACTTAATACCTCTTCTTTTTCCCTTTTTTTAATCCCCTTTTCAATTTTTCGAAAAATATTTTTGCTTTCATCTACAAATGCTTTTAGAAGTTCTAAATAGAGCTTTTCATTGCCTCCAAGTCTCTTACATGCATTTAAAGCATCTAGTCCATATACTTCAAAAGGCAGCTCCCACTTCTTTACCTCACAGTGCTCCGCAATATCTCTTTTTAACCAAAACCGCATTTTCTCAATAAGCATCTCTGGATCAAATGGTTTTGTAATATAGTCATTCATTCCTGCTCTCAGTGCTTTTTCCTTGTCCGCTGTTATGGCATTCGCCGTAATGGCTATAATAGGCGGCTGATTGACCTGAGACATTTCTCTTATCTTTTGAGTAGTCTGATAGCCATCTAAAAATGGCATTTGAATATCCATCAGTATTAAATCAAACTTTTCTTTCTGAACTTTGTCAACCGCCTCTAAACCATCTTCTGCTATCGTCACATCCAGACCAATATGCATCAAATATTCCCTCGTAATCTCTTGATTAATCTGATTGTCTTCAACCAGTAGTACCGAGGCCTTAGGCAGTATATGATGGTTAATATGATCATTTTTGCTGAGCTTTCCAAAGATACTTTCTTTAGGTCCAAAAATATTAACAATGGTATCAAAAAGCATAGACTGGTT
>JAQSYC010000087.1 GCA_029256345.1 Clostridia bacterium
GATAACTCTTTTTCTAAGCGGTCAAACTCATATATAAACAGATTAATATCTATTTGCCTCAGATTTTCTTTAAGTTTTAAAAATTGCTTTGTCTTTTGAGCTTCTAGCTCTAGAGGTTTAAGTCTTGCTTCTATCTCTAAGATAATATCCTCAAGACGTACCAAATTTTCCCGCTGTTTTTCTAATTTTCTTTCAGCCTCTAGCCGTCTTATTTTATATTTATAGATACCTGCGGCTTCTTCAAATAAGGTTCTTCTCTCTTCTGGTTTTGAACTAAGCACTCTGTCGATTTGCCCTTGCCCAATAATTGAATACCCTTCTCTACCTACTCCAGTGTCCATAAATAGTTCCTGCACATCTTTTAATCTACAAGAACTGCCATTTATGAAATATTCGCTTTCTCCCGACCTGTAAACACGTCGTTTAATAACAACCTCGGTATAGTCTATCGGTATGCCTTTATCTAAATTTTTAATATGCATACTGACCTCAGCATACCCAAGGGACTTCCTTTTTTCTGTTCCGGCAAATATGATGTCCTCCATCTTACTCCCGCGGAGACTTTTAGCACTTTGCTCACCTAATACCCATCTGATAGCATCTGCTACATTACTCTTACCGCTGCCATTAGGGCCAATAACACCTGTTATACCTTTAGGAATGCTAAGTTTAACTGCATTTCCAAATGATTTAAAACCATGTATCTCTATTTTATCTAGATACATATTCCACCTCAATTTTTCAGATTATTTAACGCCTTTTTAGCAGCATCTTGTTCTGCCTCTTTTTTACTTTTACCCATTCCTTTACCTAAACATAACGTCCCATGGTACACTTCCACATGGAAGTTTTTATCATGATCCGGTCCCTCTTCACTAACCACTTCATAGCTAATAGGAATACTACTTTCTTTTTGTATATTTTCCTGAAGCACTGTTTTGTAATCGGTATAAAGATCTTCTAGTGAAGCTATGTTTTCTACCTGATGAATAAGCGAACATGTAAGAAAGGCTTTTGCCTGATCAAAGCCTCCATCTAAAAATATCCCCCCAGTAAGTGCTTCAAAAGCATCTGCTAAAATAGAGACTCTTTCCCTTCCCCCTGTCATCTCTTCGCCTTTTCCTAATAGTATATACTGCCCTAATCCAATAACCTTTGCTGTCTTGGCTAAAGAAGCTTCACACACAATACTTGCCCTCACTTTTGAGAGATCCCCTTCTGGCATTTGAGCATGCTTTTTAAAAAGATACTCACTGATAATGAGATCCAGTATGGCATCTCCTAAAAACTCCAGCCTCTCATTGTCTCTAAACAAATGATTGCGGTGTTCATTGGCATAAGAACTATGGGTAAGCGATTGTTTTAATATCTCACCATTTTTAAAATGATACCCTATTTTTTCTTGTATTCTCTCAAATAATACGTGATTTGAGATGTGGTTTTGTTTTTTTTCCATCGTACGCTCTCCTACCGTTTTACTAAAAATGAATTTAATATACTAAAAGCCTCGCTAAGCGAGGCTAATGATTAATCTAATCCTTTTTGCTCTTTAATATACTCTACTACGTCTGCCACTGTTGCAACCTTTTCTGCCTCTTCATTCGATATCTCTATCTCAAACTCTTCTTCTATCGCCATTATAATTTGAAATAGATCTAATGAGTCCGCATTTAAATCATCTGCAAAAGATGTGTATAAAGTAAGTTCATCTTCTGAAATATTGAATTGTTCGCTAATAATCTGTTTTACTTTATCAAATACCATTTTAACACCTCTTAGAAAGATTTATATTTTGATAATATTATATACCTGTTTTGTAGTCAATATTAATTTATATTTTAGTTGAAATTATTTGCAATTTTTTCAACCAGCTGATTATTAATAAAATCTTGTGTTTGGAGAATTGTACTGTATATTTCTTGTTCCTTAGAACTACCATGAGTCTTAACAACTAGTCCATTAACTCCAAGAAAAGGGGCTCCGCCTTTTGTGGAGTAATTAAATTGCTCTTTAATACGGTAAACACCTTTTTTAAGAAGAAGTGCCGCAAGCTTTGTTTTTACATTTCGCATAAATTCTATCTTTAACATGGATAAAATCCATTTCCCAAATCCTTCCATAAATTTAAGCACAATATTTCCTACAAAGCCATCACAAACCAATATGTCAACTTTCCCTTCTGAAATATCTCTTGCTTCAATATTTCCATAAAAGTTAAGCGTCTTATCTTCACTTAAGAGCTTAAAAGCCTCTTTCGTAAGTTGATTACCTTTTTCTTCTTCAGTTCCTATATTAATAAGGCCAACTTTAGGGTTTTGTACACCTAAACACTGCTCCATATAAACAGTCCCCATATGGGCAAATTGTTTAAGATAACTTGGTTTTGCATCTACATTAGCGCCGCAATCTATAAGTAATGAATAGCCTGTTTTGGTAGGAATAATAGGTGCTAGTGCAGGTCTTTCGATCCCTGGAATTCTTCCCACAATTAAAGTAGCTCCCGTAAGAAGGGCTCCTGTACTTCCAGCACTGATAAAAGCATCTACTTGTTTGTCCTTTAAAAGTTTAAGTCCTACTACCATTGAAGACTGCTTTTTCTGCCTTATTGCAGTGACTGGTGAATCGTCCATTGTAATGACTTCATCTGCATGAATAATTTCAATTGTAGACTCATCGTATGTATAGGCAGAAAGTTTGCTTCGAAGGAGATCCTCTTTGCCAACTAAAACGAGTTTACAAGTCATTTCTTTAACTGCTCTCACACACCCTTTAATGATTTCATCCGGTGCATGATCGCCACCCATTACATCTACTGCTATTTTCGACATATTCATCACCCTTATCTTTCTCTATATTGAAATTAAATATACAAAAAGACAGCTAAAAGCTGTCTTTTTTATAGCATTAATCTACCTTTACTACAACGCGATTAGCGTAAGAACCACAAGCTTTGCATACACGGTGTGGCATCATTAGTTCACCACATTTAGGGCATTTCACTAAGTTTAGTGGGGAAAGTTTCCAGTTTGCTTTTCTTTGATTTCTTCTGGCTTTGGACGTTTTTCTTTTTGGTACTGCCATTTTAACACCTCCTCTTGTTACTACTCTTCACTTTGAGGGTGAAAAATATTTTTTAACTTTTCAAGCCTAGGATCGACGTCTGCATCTTGACAATTACATATATGCTCATTTAAATTCTGACCACATACATTACAAATACCTTTGCACTCTTCCCTACATAAACATTTCATAGGGATATCGAGGAAAAGAGCTTCTGCTGCAACATCAGACAAATCAATACTTGATTGAGTAACTTGAATAATATCCTCATCTTCATCTGCTTCATCTGTTGCAGATGTAAATTGTTTATAAAATTCTGTGTGAATAGGATATTCAAATTCTTTAATGCATCTGTCACATATAAGCATAACTATAGAAGATATGCTGCCTTTGACTAAATAACGTGTACCTTTTTTAGTCACTGTTCCTTCTATATTAGCTATACAATTTTGTGCACCATTAGATAAATTAAGTCCCAAAAGCGATACAGCTTGTTCACCCTTGAAAGTTACTTCTGACTTGTTTGTAAGTTCATGGATATCAATATTCATTTTTTTCACTCCATTAAGTAACACTTCTGTAATTATACCTATACGAGCTTTATTTGTCAATCACTTATTTATTAAGTAATTCCACTGAATCTCTAGCAATCATAAGTTCTTCGTTGGTCGGAACTAAGAGCATTTTAACTTTTGCATTCGCAGTTGATAAATCTCTTTCTACTCCACGGCATTTATTTTTTTCTACATCTAATTCTACACCTAACCAAGTCAGCATATTAGCAACTTCTTCTCTCATAATGGCATTGTTTTCTCCAAGACCTCCCGCAAATGCAATGGCGTCTACACCATTCATTACAGCAGCGTATGCACCAATATAGCTTACTAATCTATGTTGGAACGCATCCATTGTAAATCTTGAAACAGGATCGCCTGCAACAACCCCATCTTCAATCTCTCTGAAATCACTTGACATACCTGATAAAGCTAAAACACCTGATTGTTTATTTAAAACAGCATCTACTTCTTTTGCAGTTAAACCCTCTTTCTCCATTAAGAAAGTAATAATTGCTGGATCAATATCTCCTGAACGGGTACCCATAATAAGGCCTGGAAGTGGAGTGAATCCCATAGATGTTTCTACTGATTTACCACCCTTAACCGCACAAACACTTGCTCCATTTCCAAGGTGGCATACAATTATTTTTGTATCTTCTATTGGTTTATTAAGCATTACTGCCGCTCTTTCAGATACATATTTATGAGATGTTCCATGGAATCCGTATTTACGCACACCATATTTTTTATAATATTCTTGTGGAATAGCATACATATAAACTGATTTGTCCATTGTCTGATGGAAAGCTGTATCAAAAACAGCTACCATTGATACATTCGGCATCAGTTCTTTACATGCATTAATACCTATTAAGTTTGCCGGGTTATGCAAAGGCGCTAAATCAATACATTCTTCTAATGCTTTTTCTACTTCTTCAGTGATAACAACTGATGAACTAAATTTTTCTCCAGCATGTACTACCCTGTGTCCAACTGCTTTTATTTCATCAACTGACTTAATACATGCAGTCTCACCATGAATAAGCATATCTATCATTTTTTCAAATGCCACTTTATGATTAGGTATTGCTCCCTCAGCTTTGACAGCATCTTGCCCTTCAGTTGTATGTTTAATGAAAGACCCATCTATCCCAATTCTTTCACAGATTCCTTTAGCTATCACACTTTCATCTGCCATGTTTAATAATTGATACTTCAGGGAAGAACTCCCACAGTTTACTACTAATACGATCATTTTATACACTCCTTAAAAATAGTTAAGTTTTTTATTGGGCTTGAACAGCAGTAATCGCCACAACCCCTACAATATCATCTACACTACATCCTCTTGATAAATCGTTAACTGGCTTTGCAATCCCTTGAGTAATAGGACCGTAAGCTTCTGCTTTTGCTAAACGCTGCACCAATTTATATCCAATATTTCCAGCATCTAAATCTGGGAATATAAGAACATTTGCTTGTCCTGCAACACTGCTTCCAGGTGCCTTTGCTTGTCCTACTTCTTTAACAATCGCTGCATCCAGTTGTAATTCACCATCCAACTTAAGATCTGGTGCCAATTCTTTTGCAAGTTTTGTTGCTTCTACTACTTTATCAACGTCTGCATGTTTTGAGCTGCCATAAGTTGAATGTGAAAGCATCGCTACAATAGGTTCTTCTCCTACAAGCTGTTTAAAGCTTATTGCGGAACTCTGAGCAATGGCTGCCAGTTCTTCTGCGTTCGGATTTTGATTGAGACCAGCGTCTGAGAAAATAAAAGTTCCATTGCTGCCCATTTCACAGTCCGGTACAACCATGACAAAAAATGCTGATACAAGTTTAGTATTAGGCGCAGTTTTAAGTATCTGCAAAGATGGTCTAAGCACATTCGCTGTAGAGTTAATAGCTCCAGCTACCATACCATCTGCTTTTTTTTGTTTAACCATCATAACACCTAAAAATAATGGGTCTTTATACAATAATTCTTTAGCCTTATCATAAGTCATCCCTTTATTTTTCCTTAGCTCAACAAGTGCATTAATATAATCTTCCATTTCCTCAAAAGTTTCTGGATCTACAATTTCAGCTGCTGCTAAATCTAAGTTTTCTGCTTGATGACTTATGGCTTCTTTATTTCCAATAAGTATAACATGCGCAAGCTCCTCTTGTAGTACAATATGAGCTGCTTTAAGTGTGCGAATATCTGTTGTTTCTGGTAAAACGATTGTTTTCTTGTTGTTTCTTGCTCTAGTCTTAATGACTTCTAAAAAAGACATAAACGAACCCCTTTCAAATTTTCTTTCGGCTTACCCTCAGTTACTATTATATTCAATGTATCTATTGTATACAAGAGCCAATTCAAATTTTATTCCTTTTATCGGCTTTAATAAACAATTTTTTTGTTATAAAATAAAGAAGATATTAAAATTATAGGAGGAAAACCATGCATGTAACCGGAATTGTCGCTGAATATAATCCATTTCATAATGGTCATCTATATCAGTTAAATGAATCTCGCAAACTCACACAATCAGATTTTGTCATCGCTGTCATGAGCGGCAACTTCACCCAAAGGGGGCTTCCTAGTATCACAGATAAGTTTGTTCGAACCCAAATGGCCTTATCATGTGGTGTTGATATGGTCTTAGAACTCCCTGTAGTTTTTGCTGCCGCCAGTGCTGAACGCTTTTGTGAAGCCTCTATTTCTATATTACAAAAAACAGGTCTAGTCAATTCCCTATCCTTTGGGAGCGAAATGGGTGACGTCGGCTTGTTAAAGGATATTGCCACTGTCTTGGCCGATGAACCGCCTCTTCTATCTGGACTTA
Organism: Clostridia bacterium; assembly: GCA_029256345.1. Classification (GTDB taxonomy): domain Bacteria; phylum Bacillota; class Clostridia; order Lachnospirales; family Cellulosilyticaceae; genus FMMP01. The sequence continues at coordinate 6,446 of JAQSYC010000087.1, forward strand.
TAAAAGACTATTTATCCCAGGACTATAGTTTCCCGCGGGCAAGAGAGGCAGCATTAGTTCATTTCTTTTCACAGCATCTTAACTATTCTAGTCAGTATGACCTGGACCTTATTAAAAGCGCTGTTGGAAATCCTAACAATATACTTGGGATAGAATATCTTAAAGCACTAATAAAATACCAATCTTCCATAATACCACTCACCATTAAACGCAAATCATCTAACTATCACGATACTGAAATCTATTCGGCCATAGCTTCTGCAACAGCCATAAGGGCTCAGTTCAAGGCATCTGATTCTGCTGAGGCTATTAAAAATTGTATGCCACTTGCAAGCTATGAACTGCTTCTTAAACATGTCCAGCACATGCCGGACTTAAGTGATTTAGAAGCTTTTCTTCATTACAAATTTATTTTTTCCAACAAACTTGATTTATATGCGTTTTGGGATATTCCTGATGATCTTATACATTCTTTATTAAAATATTTTACCAAAAAAAATACTTTTTCTCGGCTTATTGAAGAAGCGACTTCTAAAACCTATACCAAAGCCACTGTACAAAGAACGAT
>JAQSYC010000088.1 GCA_029256345.1 Clostridia bacterium
CCCATTGTGATAAAGAAAGGTACTGCTATAAGACTGAATGAACTAATCCCCTTTACCATCTGCTGCGCTATAGTTGCGAGAGGAAGTCCTTGGTACAGAAGTGAAAATAAAGATGCAAGCGCTACTGCATAAGCAATAGGAAATCTTAAAAATACCATTAAGAAGAAACCACCAAGCAAAATCAATATTGCCATACTATCAGTACTCATCGTATACCCTCCTCTTTTACAAATAGTTCTTTAATGTGATTATACATAGTCTCAATTTCAAAGATAACCATAGCTATACCTGCAAGAGGAACCGGGAAATACATCCAGAACTTTGAAACACTTGGCATACTTATATAAGATCCTTTTGAGCCAATTTGTGCTGCATATTTCCATCCTACTACTATCATAACCACAGCAAGTCCAAAAACTGCAATATCCGCAAGGATGTCCAGATAAGTTACCACTTTCTTAGGCAAATAATTATCGAACGCCGTCATACGGATATGTGCATTTCTTCTAATCGCTAAAGCCGCTGAAAGAACTGCCATATAGACCATACAAGTTAAAACAACCTCTTCACTCCATGCTGGATCCGGAATAAAGGAGACGTACCTACCAACCACCGCCATACTGGTAATGGCAATGTCCACTACTAAAAGCAACTTACATATCAAAAGAATTAATTTATAAACCGCATCATATGCCGGTTTGATCTTATCAATTGTGTTAAAAATGCTAGGCATATCTTACCTCCTTAAAAATTTAGACACAAAGGTTACACTCCTCCTCTGTGCCTATAATAATAGCCTATAATACTATTTGTGAATCTTATTTCATGTCAAGAATTTTTTGATAAAGTTCAGCATTGGCTTTTGAAGCAGATTCAATTGTAGCTTTAACGGCTGCTTGCCAAGGTGTAATATCAGTAACTTCTACGATATTAGTACCGCCCGCTTTTAACTCTTCTAATACTTTATTTTCAGCTTCTTCAGAAATCTCTCTGTTAAATTGTGATGTTAATTTACCAGCTTCCATAAGGATATTTTGTTGTTCTTCTGTAAGACTGTCCCAAGCTTCATCTGTAATGATTACTTGAATTGCGCCAAGTGTATGACCATCAAGAATCATGTTTGGTGCAACTTCTTGGAATGCATTTGATTTATAGTTAGCGATAGGTTGCTCTGCGCCATCTACTACACCAGTTTGAAGTGCAGAATAAAGTTCACCGAAAGATACAACTGTAGGTGAAGCGCCAAGACCTTCTACCATACCATTCATGATAGGGTCATTTGCCACTCTAAGCTTCATACCTTTTAAGTCTTCAAGAGTATTAACTGGATCCTTAGTAAAGAAGTGACGGAAACCTTCTTCTCCATAGAATAAACCTCTTACACCGTTGCCATTTTCATGTGGCTCTAAAAGGAATTCAGGTGCTAAGTCAGATGTAGCAAAATTCCAAAAATGCTCACGATTTACAAATGTGTAAGGAATAGAAAGTAGTTGTGACTTTGCTCCGCCGTAGCTTGTAAGACCAAATGCTGAGATACGAGACATATCAATTGTTCCGCCTCCGCCAAGCATTGCATCAAGTACATCATTTTCTGATCCTAAAACACCACTTGCCTGAACATCAATCTTAATCTTTCCACCTGAAAGTTCTGCAACTTTTTCTTGGAAGAAAGTATCTGTTTGACCAACAATAGTGTCTATTGGATTAACTTCCGCATATACAAGAGTAACCTCTGGTGTTGCTGCTGTTTCTGGTGCTGTTGTTTCTGCTGGTGCTGTTTCTGGTGCCGCTGTTTCTGCTGGCGTTGCTGGCGCCTCTGGTGCTTTTAAACCACATCCTGCAAATGAAAATGCTAATAAAGTACTTAAAAGTGCTGCTGTTATTTTCTTATTCATATTACCCCTCCTATAAAATATATGGATGACTCTATTGTTCCTTACAACTCTGTTATAGTGCAGCAGAGATCTTTCACAAAACACTGCTGTATCCTATTAGCTAAACAGCAATGTTTTAGCTTATAGATTGATTATACTAAAAAATGTTTTTAGCACACAATAAATAATCTGGTTATTAACATGACTATCTTATATATCTTTAAGAATATCAATCTTGTCCATCTGATTGAAATTACTTTAATTCTTGGATTTTTTTTACGATATCCAAATACTCTCCTGCATATTTATCATAGAGTGGCTTGACAGTCTCCACAAATTCACTGCGATTTTCTATTTCAGTAATACTCACTCCTGCCTTTCTTAATTTTTGTTCAGATTCTTTTTCTTTAATAAGCCATTTTTTTCTTTGGAATGCTTCTGATTCTTTCGCACAGGCTTTAATAATCTCCAAATCTGACTGAGATATGCGACTTTGAATCTTTTGGCTAGCTATCAGTATTTCCGGCATCCTCACATGCTCATCAATTGTATAATACCTTGCCACTTCATAGTGACCCGAAGTATCATAACTCGGATAATTGTTTTCTGCCCCATCAATAGTTCCTCTCTGCAAAGCACTGTAAACTTCGCCATAAGGCATGGGGATAACTGATGCCCCTAAAACATTAGCCATATCCATCATCAGTTGACTTTCCATCACCCTAAACTTTAATCCCTTTAAATCTGCCTTCGTTTTTATCTCTTTTACATTATTATAAAAATTACGGGCACCGGCATCATACCAAGCGAGTCCTATTAACTTTTTATCTTCAATGCTTTTTAAAAAATAGTCCCCAATTTCACTGTTTAAAACCTTCCACATGTGATCACTGTCTCGATAAATATAGGGTAACTGTAATACATTAAATTGAGATGATATTTCGGCTATTGTACCTGTACTTAACCGCGCAAAGTCTATAGCTCCAATGCGAACTTGATCCAACACTTCTATCTCAGGCCCTAATTGCTGATTATCATAAACCTTGATAATAATACGGCCATTGGTTTTTTCCTCTACTAACCTAGCAAACTCCTGATCTGCTTGAGCTGTAGGATGGTCTGGCGGCTGAATTTCTGCTAATCTAAAATAAACCACAGATTTATTTTGTTCATTATCAATGGTATGGCTTTGGCATCCTCCTAAAATAAAAAGAACTGCTATAGGTATGAATAGTCTTTTAATATTTTTCATCTCTTTTTTATTTTCCCCCATAAACATAAAATTTATTACGATATTCTGAAGGCGTTACACCTTCATATTTTTTAAAGACCCTCGTAAAATAGTTGGCATCGATATAGCCTATTTCAGCACTGATTTCTTTCATAGAAAGTGCTGGATTTTTCATTAACCGTTTTGCCACTTTAATCCTAACAGAGCTTAAATAATCAATAAAGTTCGTATTCAGATGTTTTTTAAATACCTTGCTAATATAACTTGGGCTCAGATAACATACAGCTGAAAGCTGGTCGAGGGTTAAATTTTCTTTGTAATGCATGTTAATATAAACAATCAATTGATCTAGAACGATAGAGGATTTATCTGTTTTTTGATTACTGATTTCATTCATATATTGATGACAAAAATCTCTAAGTAAATGTTTTGCTTCATTTTGATTGTTAATTTTCATCACTTGATTAAAAAGTTCAAAGGTCTGAATCTTTGAATCAAAAATCTTATCTGAAATCCAATCTCTAATAAGAATGAACTGTTCATAAAGTTTAATACGAAGATGCTCAATTGTTTCTGAGCCCAAAGAAATATCCTCAAAAACAGCTTCAATATAACGGGAAAAATTAATCTCATCTTGGTCATTTAAACTTTTAACTAAGGCTTTTAAATTTTGCTCACTTATAGAGTCTTTTATAGGCTGACGTTTATTGCAATTGCCTTTTGCTGTCCAAAAAGATTTCCATAGGCAATCCAATTTATTACAAGCATCACCAATACCAAAATCTGCATAAAATTGATAATCCTCTGCAAAAGCACAGCTTACTTCATTAATAATCTCTCGTATTTTTTGTTGGAGCTGCAATAATTCATTTTGACTCTCACCTAAAACTAATAAATAAATATAGTCTTTAAGTATAATTGAATATTTATGCACTACCATCATATTTAATCTGCTTTCTATTTTTTCTATAAATCGTTTGCGCAGCATTTGTAGTCTTAACATAGATGGCACGGCTGAGATATCTGCCTTGGTGCCAATAACTACTCCCATACCCCAGCAAAAATTTATACCGTTAAAATCCAGATACTCTTTGCCCTGAGCCTCTTCAATATCTCCATTAATAAGTGATGTGAGAAACTCATGTTCTAAATATTTACTAATCTGCCCCAGTTTGGATGCCATCTCTTCTTTAAAAAGCTTTTGCTCCTTTTCGCTTTTAAGTGCTTCTATTGTTTTTTTAATGACTTCTATAAAACGCTCATCGGTTGCTGGTTTTAAAATAAAATCAAGGACTCCTAATTTGATAGCTTCATGGGCATAATCAAATTGATTATAGGCTGTCAAAAAAATAATTTTGCTCTCTGGCAATATTTTTTTTATAACTTTAGTCGCTTCAATACCATTGATGCCCGGCATCTGAATATCCATTCTGCGTCCCGCTCAATTGGTTCATCATCAACAATGAGTAATTTATATTTCTCCATCCGTTTCATCCCTTTCAAACCTAAATTCAGTGCAAGTTCCAATGCCTACTTTGCTCATCATTTTAAAACTTCCCTGTTGATTGCATACCATCATAAAACGACGATATACGTTACTGATCCCAATACTTCGCCCGTCAATATCTGCAAAAGCCAAAACTTCCTCAAGCCGTTCTTTTGTCATACCAATACCGGTATCCGTTATCCTAATGATAATCATTTCTTTACCTTTAAGCTTCTGGCAAATTACTTTTATACGTAATCTACCCCCTTCGACTTTGTGCTCTATCCCATGAATAAAACAATTCTCTATAACAGGCTGCAGCATAAAGATCGGTACTCTAGCTGTCTTACTTCTATCATCCGCTATGATTTCATAAGAAAGACGATCTTTAAACCTAGATTTTTGCAAATATATATATTCTTCAGCCATCTTAAGTTCTTCCTCTAAAGGAATGATTGAAGCCTGATTGCGTAGCTTATACCGAAATAAGCAAGATAAAGCTTGTATAAGCTTTATTGTATCTTGAGCCTCTTCAAACATGGCTGTTCTTGATATCGTATTTAAAGTATTAAATAAAAAATGAGGATTAATTTGAGATTGAAGCGCCTCAAATTGAGATTCTTTGAGCAGTTGTTCCATCCTTACAACTTCAAGTTCTTCTTCATGTAGACGCTTTTCGATAATAACTTTCTCTTTCAGATCATTAACATAGCGCTGAATACTAAGACTCATCGTATTAAAAGAAGCCGCAAGTATACCTACTTCATCTTTTGATGCAATGATTACTTCTTCCACTTCCAGATTCCCAGAAGAAATACGCCTAGATGTATCCGCCAACTGCTTAATCGGATTAATAAATGAATTAACAAACAAAAAACCAATAAACATAGCAAATACAGCACTGACTGCAATAAGAATAATCGATATCTGTCTCATCATCTCCGCTTCTTTAGCCAATTTTTTATAAAGTTCATTACCTTCCCCTAGGCTTATATAAAGCAGCTCTTCGACATAACCCTTTGTATAATCACTTGTTATTTCGCCATCATAGTAGGCATTAAAATAAGTCTGTATATTTCTATCCCGCTCCATTACGGCCTGATCCCACTTTTCATACATACTCTCTAAAGAATTTTTTATTGCATGAATAGCAAAGTAAGCCTCTAAAGAAACCAATTCTGTATCAATTTCTCCAATCAAAAGCATGATTTCATCCTTCTTAAGCTGATAACTTACTTTATCTTCTACCTTTTTTTCACGCATATATTTTGTAACTGACTGCTTATCCTCTTCTATAAAATTTAACAAACGATTGATCTTATAATAATTAGTCATCGTATTATTAAATTGATCAATCATTGCATAATTATTGTTGTTCAGGTATGAATTAAATAAACTTATCATCGCAATGACAATAAAAAAATAGGATAAAAGTTTAGTTTTTATTGATAACCCCAACCAAATGTCTTTAAACCGCATCATTCTAGGTAATCCTTTCAAAAAATTATTATGCTATAAACTACACTCTATTGTTTTGTCATTAATAGATATGTTTTTATCTGTACTTAACCATTATATATTCAACTTTCACAAGTGTCAAAAATAACTGACCTCTCATAACATGATGTGTTATTTCTGCTCTTTCTTCTATTATAAAATAATGACTTATATCTTAAAACCTCAAATGCCACACTGACACTTTTACTGTCTAAACATATTAAAGGGGGGCACGTCAGTATGAAGTGCCCCCCTTTAATATGTTTAATTTCAACCTTAATAATTAAGTATTTATGATACTCTATGCCACTACAAAATCTGTTGAGCTAAAATTTTGATACAGTCTTCCAGATTCACTTACAAAACGCAGTACACAATAATCAGGATCTGTTACACCTTCCTTATAATACATTGTATCTCCATCTCTCCAAATGAGGTTTTTTATTTCTTGATCATGAAGCACCTCCATTTTACCTTTGAGCATAAGTCCTTTAAAAAATCTGCCATCATGAAAATATAAGCTTGCTTTTGGATTTTCTAAAAACTGCTTTGCCCTAAGAGATGACGTATTAGTCGTGAAATAAAACACTTTAATACCTTCTCGCTCTCTTGCATTAAACATAATCTTCATATTAGGATATCCATCATCATCCATCGAACTTACCATCGCATTTTTACTTCTTTCAACCAAATCTGACGCTATCTTTAATACATCTCTCATTTGTAATCCTCCTCATATTTGCTTAAACTTAATAAGATATGATTTAAGGTCTTTTCAAACCTATCAATCTCTTCTTCTGAAAGCCCCTCATAAAATACTGAAATCATTTCATGGGATACCGCTTCATATTGCTCTTTGAGACTTTTACTTTTTTGAGTTAATGATACAATGATTTTTCTTTTGTCCTTTTCATCCATTTTTCTGGTAATATATTCCGTTTGCTCCAGTCTGTCCAGCATGCTTGTCAGAGTAGTTTTACTTAATGCTGTCTGTATAACAAGTTCACTGATTGGAACTTGATCTTTTTGCCAAAGCGAAAAAATAATGCGTCCTTGTCCTGTATTTAAATCTGTTATCTGATGTTCTCTAAGCTTTTTGTCAAATATGCGCCCTGATACTTGTTTGATTTTAGAAACTAAAAATCCACCTTCCCGCAGCTTTTGCAAAATAATCACCTTCCTTAATCAGTATTTTAGTACTATATAGTACTATTGTCAACTGTTATATTCGAATATTTCTGATTTTTTACAAGCTCAATGTTTTATACAAAAATAGGGTTATGGGACAATTAACTCAATAAGTTAGTTATCTCATAGCCCTTTAAATATTCTTAATTAAGCTCTGTAACCGTTGATTGCTTTTTTACCATTACCTCCACTGCTTCTTTCAACGTCTCTACTTCTCCAACATTACCTGGAAAGATCACATAGGGTGTTAGCGGAAATTTACTTTCTTCTCCAGTCTGCCATACAGGAATCCCCGGCCGAATCTGCCCCATAACATTGGCCCGTTTTACCCGAAGTGCTTTCGTTCCTATATCGCTGGATGTAATCCCACCCTTTGCAATGACAAAGGCTGGTGTCACGCCCAGTCTGCCAACTAAGGACTGCACCGCATCAGAGATTTTCACAGAGCGCTTTAGTGCTTCTTCCTTCGTATCATTTTCCACAACAAGCAGGCTTCTCCTCGTGTACACAACCACCGTTTTTCCTGCACGAATCAGTGCTTCTTCCTTCTTCAGAACTGTTTCTATTTCTTTGTCAAATGCTACCTCATCCAGTACCAGCTCAGATTTGAACTCAATGAATTCCAGACCCTCTAATCGCTTTAGATCTTCTAACTGACTGGTTGTCTTCTTTGTATGAGAACCAACTACGATAATGCCCCCATTTTCAGTTTCTTTTACCATCATATCTTTTCTTGTAAGCAGTGGTCTATCAGTGATGGCCCCCATTACTTTCACCAGTGCGGCGGCAGTCCTAAAGATGAAATGCTTTCCCTCATCCATAGCACGATACAATGCAACAGCGAATACTTCTAAATCGCAATAGTCTACTGCATTAACAATAACTTTGCCAAATCCACTCACCGTCATTAATTGATCTGTAATCTTTTCTATCCTAAGTTCCCTTAGGTCTTCAAGAGAGATACAGGTTACATCTTCTGCCTTATATTTCCCTTTTGTTTTTTCTTCCACATAGTCACAAAGGTTAGAATGGGTATAACCAAAAGTTTTATCTTTAGCAAATTCCGTCTGTCCAGCTGGTATCAGTTTATCTCCTGTTTTCACATAGTGCACATTATTGATTGTAAAGCGTCCCCCTTCTTTAAAGAAGGGACATAAGATTTCTCCGTCTGCCTTCTTTTTGCCATCTGCTTCAAATCCCCCCTTTAAAAGTTCTGTTTCCAAAGGATAATGTCCACGCAAAGTGGAATCACTCCGGCTCATAATGAGATATTCTTTACATGTCTCCTTAGCTATCTTTTCTACACGGCTTATGATTTCCTGATGACACTCCGTTGTTTGGAGCGTGGTGAACCCACGGGAATTGGTCAGAATATAGAATAATTTATTTTCTTCTTCAAATCCTCTTCGGATACTATCCTCTGTCCAGTCTGTATAAACAGATACATCATGTACTGTCTGTACCCCTGTCGGATCATCATCCAGTACTATGATTTTCCTTTTTTTGTTCTTCACATAAGTCAATAGCTCTTCATTCAGCTTTTTGCTATCCATCGGTGTATATTCTGCCAATATACTATATTTTAACGTTGCTTCTATTGTCATTCTCTTCTCCTTTTTAAATACCTCGACTTTTCATCTTTCATCTATCCAATATGAAAAAAATTTCTTGCTTCAGTCGGTGTCATAGGTGCCTTATCCATTGCGCTTAACAGACGGACTGTCTTTTCTACTAAAGGCAGGTTTGTATCTACCTGTGTCACAGGATCCAGATAACGACTATCTTCAAAGCCTATGCGCACCGTTTTCGCCCCCATTCCGAGAGCAGCAGCTATAATACCAAAATCCTTCCTGTATGCATGGGTAATCCCCCACAATGTATCCTTAGGAATGAAATTGATCATAGCCATCAATGCTTCTGGAGTAGCCGGCGATTCTCCCGGATGTCCAAGTACAATACTGAACAGAATAGGATCTTTAAATTCATATTCTTTTCTAAGCTCCATAATCATATGGGTATGCCCAATTTCAAATACTTCTACTTCCGGCGTTTTTTTCTGTTTTAAAATTTCAGCTACACAGTATTTCACTTCTGGAATAGGATTACAGTATACATAATCTCCCAAATTTGTAGAACCTACATTTAAAGAGCATGCCTCTACCTTGTCGTAATACAAAGGTGCGCACCGCTCTTCTATAGTCAATTTGGAAATACCTCCGGTAGACGCCTCAATGATAATATCAGATTGCTCTCTAATTAATTCAACTGTCTCTTTAAATACTTTCATATCCGGTGTCAAAGCACCCTCCGCATCCCTTACATGCAGATGTACCATTGCTGCTCCAGCTTTTGCACATGCAATGACATCTTGTGCAATTTTCTCTGGATCAATTTGTTTATCTGTCGCCGCAACTGGAGCTACGGAAATCATTACTTTGTTATTCATCTTTTTTGCCTCCCTGTTTTAAAAATTGAATCCCTTATTATACTTAATATAGGATTTTATTCATACAATACCTGTGCAATCACGACCAGCGGTTTTTCACCCTTACATGCAATTTGATGAGTATCTCCTGGCATAGCTGCAATAATATCTCCAGCTGTTAACTGCTGTTCTTCGCCATTTATGATATGTATAGCTTCTCCTGATACCACCACCATCGTTTCCATTTCCTTTTCATGGGTATGTTTTCCAATACTCACACCAGGCTCTAGGGTATGGCGAACATAGGCACGCCCCTTTTCCAGCATTTCTTTGGGTGCATCTAAAAGCCTCTCCATCATCACAGTACCTCTTCCGCCCATACAATGTTCAATTGGAATGGGTACAATATCTTTTGCTTTTCTATAAATCATCGTTACATATTCTCCTCTCTACCAAAATAATAGTTCCTTTAATAATTATAAAAAGCCGTCGAATAAAATCTGGATAATTGTCCATATTTTCGTTCGTGGCGGCTTTTAAATTTTTATTTCCAATATTTATAATGTTTTTGTACGATTTCAAAAATCGTATCTTCTTTTTTGCTCTTAAGCATATCAATGATTTCTTGATGTAGCTCTATAAATTCTTCCCTGTCTCCATGCTCCAGCACATTAATGATTGCCATGACCCTTGTACTCCTTGTAATCTTGTCCACATAATACCCAATGCTCTCTAAGAGTGCATTGTCTAGTACATTTACAATGGCAGAGTGGAAAGTCACATCGATATCAAAAATAGTTGTAGGAGAAGGCTGATCTTTTTCTAATTCAGCTCTCATCGTTTGCAAGATTTCCTGCAATTTACCAATTTCTTTGTCTCCCATAGCCTTCACAGCTACTTGTAGAATCCCTATATCGATAACTTTCCTTAAATTGACGATCTGTCCCTGTGAATCTTTCTGCAATATAATGCCATACAAAATAGGGTACAACATCTTGTAGTTATAATCCTGCCGTATAAATGTTCCTTCTGCGCGTCGGATTTCCAGTACACCGTAGGCTTCCAGAACCTTAATTGCTTCCCTGATAGAGTTTCTACCGACCCCAAATGTCTCACACAATTCTGGTTCGGTAGGGATTTTATCCCCAGGCTTTAATTCTCCGTTTATAATTGCATTTGTTATCTGATCTACTACCCGCTCTACAACCGATTTGTTTGCAAGAGAGGATTTCATAAACTTGCCTTCACTCATTTAGCACCATTCCTTGTAACTTTCTTATATCCAGTATACAGCAAGCCATAAAACAGCGCAATTACAAGATAGAACAAGTTGACTTGTCACTAGATTAGACAAGTCGTAAGCCATGGTACAAAGGTGATAATAATCAGTGCCACCAGTGACATTAACAACAATGGTACCATCTTACGGCATATTACTTCAAATTTTACCTTTCCAATATCTGCTGCAACATATAGATTGGGTCCAACTGGAGGTGTTACCTGTCCAATGGATAAATTCAGTACAAGAACAACCCCTAAGTGTATGAGGTTGATATCCAGTGCCTTTGCAATAGGAAGGATAATCGGCACCAGAATATAAAGTGCACTGGTGTTATCCATCACACAACCTGCCAGCA
>JAQSYC010000089.1 GCA_029256345.1 Clostridia bacterium
GCCCCCTCAGGATATTAAGATGAATAAGGTTACGGTAGACACTTTTGGCGAAGAGTATGAGGAGCCAGAAGTGATTTCAATTTATGAACATAGGGAAAAAGGATGAAATCAGAGGGTGTATGGCCAAACACCCTCTCTTTTTTTGCTCTCTAAATCACTTTGATAAAAAAGGAAAATAAAGTATGGGATGGTTAGACAAATAGAAGGAAACGATAGAGTTATAATTTAAATCTTGACAAGAATGATGTATTTCTTTAGAGTAATAAGATGAGATAATGTATATAGGTGGTAGAATATGAAACAAAAAACATATGATAATCAAAGTATATCTGCACTAAAAGGTGCAGATCGTGTGAGACTCCGTCCAGGTGTTATATTTGGATCGGATGGAATAGAAGGATGCGAGCATTCTGTTTTTGAAATACTTGCAAATGCCATAGATGAGGCAAAAGAAGGCCATGGTCAGCAAATAGATATTACTTTACACAAGGATTATTCCATTACAATTGAAGATTATGGAAGAGGTATTCCAGTAGATTATAATGAAGTGGAAGAACGTTACAACTGGGAATTGGTATTTTGTGAACTCTATGCAGGCGGCAAGTATAATAATAATGATGGAGAGAATTATGAGTTTAGCTTGGGACTTAATGGACTGGGTGCATGTGCCACACAGTATAGCTCAGAATTCATGAATGTAGAAGTGAAAAGAGATGGCTACTGTTATGAACTTCACTTTGAAAAAGGCAATAATATAGGTGGCCTTAGAAAATATAAATGTGAATACAAGAGTACAGGTTCCCGTATACATTGGAAACCTGATAAAGAGGTTTTTACTGAGGTGGATATTCCGCCATCTTACTTTGAAGATGTTTTAAAAAGGCAGGCGATAGTTAATAAAGGTACTGCATTTTTATTTATAAACGAAATCAATGATGAAAAGAAAACCTATTTGTATGAAGAAGGCATTGTTGGGTACGTTAAAGAGCTGACAAACGATAAGAACTTTACAGAGGTTGCTTATATTGAACAGGAAACCAAAGGACAAGACAGCCCGGATAGACCAGAGTATAGACTTAAATTTCAAATAGCCTTTTGCTTTTGTAATGAGAGTAATCTTCTGGAATATTATCACAACTCTAGTTATTTGGAGCATGGGGGCTCACCAGACAAGGCTATAAAAAATGCTTTTGTTTATGGAATAGACCAATATCTCAAAAGTGAAAATATTTATAATAAAGATGAAAAAAAGATTACCTTCGTGGATATTCAAGACAGTTTGATTCTTTTGTCCAATTCTTTTTCGACTGTCACCAGTTATGAAAATCAAACTAAAAAATCAATTACTAATAAGTTCATTCAAGAAGCAATTCAAGATTATTTAAAAGAGTATCTCTTTATTTATTTTACAGAAAACAAAGATGAAGCCGATAAAATTGCTAAACAAGTATTGGTCAATAAAAGAAGCAGAGAAAAAGCTGAACGTACCCGAATCAACATTAGAAAACAATTGAGCGGGTCAATTGATATAGGCAATAGAATCAAGAAATTTGTTGACTGTAGATCAAAGGACAAAAATATTAGAGAACTCTATATTGTGGAAGGAGATTCGGCACTTGGTTCTTGTAAGTTAGGGAGAAATGCAGAGTTTCAGGGGATTATGCCGGTAAGAGGTAAAATACTAAACTGTTTAAAATCAGACTATGACAGAATTTTTAAAAGTGATATTATTGTGGACCTACTAAAAGTATTAGGTTGTGGTATAGAGATTACATCAAAGCACAATAAGGATTTACATACTTTTAATATGGATCACTTAAGATGGAACAAAGTCATTATCTGTACAGATGCCGATGTAGATGGCTATCAAATCAGAACGCTTATTTTGACGATGCTCTATTCCCTTGTTCCGACGCTTATTAAAGAAGGTAAAGTCTTTATTGCAGAAACCCCACTTTATGAAATAGGTACAAAAAACGAGACATATTTTGCATATTCAGAGTATGAAAAGACTGTCCTATTAGAAAAAATAAAAACAAAATATACCCTCCAGCGGTCAAAAGGTCTTGGAGAAAACGATCCAGATATGATGTGGAAAACGACAATGAGTCCAGAGAGCAGACGTCTTATACAGGTGCTGCCAGAGGGCATGGACGAGACAAAATTAATGTTTGATACATTACTGGGAGATAATTTAAGTGGCAGAAAGCAGTTTATAGCCGCTGAGGGTCATAAATATATAGAACTAGCGGACATGAGTTAAGGACGGGGGAAGAAAGGAAATGAAATCAATGAACGAAAACGTAATCAAGCAAAATATTACTGAGACGCTTGAAAATAATTATATGCCCTATGCAATGAGTGTGATTGTTTCTAGAGCTTTGCCGGAAATTGACGGATTTAAACCTTCACACAGAAAATTACTTTATACGATGTATCGGATGAATCTTCTTAAAGCTGCCCGTACAAAATCAGCGAATATCGTTGGACAAACGATGAAGCTTAATCCCCATGGTGATGGACCAATTTATGAAACCATGGTAAGGCTTACCAAGGGATATAGTGCCCTTAATACCCCTTTTGTAGATTCAAAAGGGAATTTCGGTAAGGTTTATTCAAGAGACATGGCTTACGCTGCGGCAAGGTATACCGAAGCAAAATTAAGTGATATCTGCAATGAGGTCTTTAAAGATATTGAAGAGAACGCTGTTGACTATGTAGATAACTATGATAATACCATGAAAGAGCCGGTGTTGCTGCCGGTTACTTTTCCGAGCATTTTAGCGAATCCTAATCAAGGAATAGCTGTAGGGATGGCAAGTAATATCTGTAGTTTCAATTTGAAAGAGATATGTGAGGCAACGATAGCCTACCTAAAAAATGAAAAAGCAGATATGACAGAGTATATCCTTGCTCCGGATTTTCCAACAGGAGGAAGTCTTATTTATCATTCAGAAGAGATGAAAGAAATTCTGAGTACAGGCAGAGGATCATTTAAGGTGCGTTCTAAGTACACGTATGTTAAAAAAGAAAATTGTATTGAGATTACTGAAATTCCGTATACCACCACTGTAGAAGCAATTATTGATAAAATCGAAGAGCTTGTTAAGACAGGGAAAATAAAAGAACTTTCAGATGTACGGGATGAAACAGATTTATCAGGACTTAAAATTGCAATAGATTTGAAAAGAAATATTGATCCCGATCTTTTAATGGGAAAGCTTTTTAAGATGACAACACTAGAAGACAGTTTCAGCTGTAATTTTAATATTCTCATTAAAGGCAAGCCAGAGGTGTTAGGTGTCAAAACCATTATAGGTCATTGGTGTGAGTTTAGAAGGGACTGCATTGTACGGAAGTCTCTGTATAATATAGAAAAGATGGAAAAAAAGCACCATCTATTATTGGGGCTGAAAAAAATACTTTTAGATATAGACAAAGCCATTGATATTGTCAGAAATACTGAAAAAGAAAAGCAAGTTGTTCCAAATCTGATGGAAACGTTTGATATCAGCGAGATGCAGGCGGAATATGTTGCCGAAATTAAGTTGAGACATCTCAATAAACAATACATTATCAACACCTTAAAAGAAGTTGAACTATTGGAAAATGATATTAAAAAACTTAAAGACATAATAGAAAATGAAAATAAAATTAAAAAAGTAATTATCGATGAACTCAAACAAACACAAAAAACGTATGGAATCGACAGAAGGACTAGTATTTTAAAGCGTGAAGAAGTTGTCGTCCATGAGCAAGAAGCTTTTGTTGAAGACTACAATGTAAAATTGTTTTTTACCGATCACCAGTATCTCAAAAAAATTACGTTGATTTCCTTAAGAAGCAGCGGAGAACAAAAAATAAAAGATGATGATACGATTATTCAAGAATTAGACAGCAGTAACCGCAGTGATTTATTATTATTTACTAACCGATGCAATGTTTACAAAATCAAACTCCATGAAATCGAGGACTCAAAAGCCAGTCAATTTGGAGTCTATTTACCTAATATATTAGATTTAGAAGAAAATGAGCAAATTATAGCCATTCATACCACAATAGATTATACAGGTTATATGTTGTTTGGATTTGAAACAGGAAAAGTAGCCAAAGTGCCAGTTTTAGCTTACGAAACAAAAACCAATAGACGTAAACTTGTTAAAGCTTACTATAGTCAGGCAAAGTGTCAGGGTATTGTATATGCCAGTGACGAAGACTATATTAAGCTTACAAGGGAAGATGGTAAAGCAGCAATAGTTCCCGTCAATATGATTAGTGAAAAGCTGAAAAGAGATTCTAGCGGTATTCAAGTACTTAATATCACCAAGAAAATAGTCATGAATCAGATGGAAAAAATGCCGGAGTTGACAGAAAAAGAGCAAAAACTAGCTGCTAAAAATATACCGGTAACAGGCAAACAAATAGATATAGGATAAACTCAAGGAGAATAAGTCGTGAGAGATAAAATAAAGCAGTCTAAGAGAATTATTGTTAAAATAGGAACGTCATCTTTAAGTCATGAAAATGGCAAGGTCAATCTTGACAAAATGGAGAGATTAGCAAGGGTACTGACCAATATTAATAACTCAGGCAAAGAAGTAATCCTTGTATCTTCTGGGGCCATTGGAGCCGGGATGCAGCGGATAGGAAGGAATAAGCGTCCGGAAGACTTGCCTTTGAAGCAAGCAACAGCAGCTATAGGACAAGCTATTTTGATGCAGATGTATCAAAAGTTTTTTGGAGAATATAATCAAGTTATTGCACAAATACTACTTACAAAAGATGTTATAGAAGATGAAATCAAAAAAGTTAATGCTAAAAATACATTTGAGACATTGTTAGCATTGGGGGTTATCCCGATTGTTAATGAAAACGACTGTATTTCTACAACACAAATAGAAGGGTATAGATTTGGAGATAATGACACACTATCGGCGACGGTTGCACAACTGGTAGGTGCAGACACTCTCATTTTGCTGACAGATATAGATGGACTTTATACAGATAATCCTAAAGACAATAAAGAAGCAAAGCTGATTCCTAAAGTAGAGACGATTACCCCAGAGATAGAAAACTCTGCCAGTGGTACAGGTTCTCATTTAGGTACAGGGGGAATGGCAACCAAAATTTTAGCTGCGCAGATTGCAAAAACATGCGGAACAGATACCATTGTCGCTTCCGGAGAACATATCGAGATTTTAAATGCATTACTTCAGGGAGAAGAATTAGGCACATGGTTTGTAGCCAATTAGAAAGGAAATGAGCTATGGAAATGAATGAACTTATTCAAAAAATTAATGAATTAGCCCAAAAGCAAAAAACATTAGGTCTTTCAAATGAAGAAAAAGATGAACAGGCGAGGTTAAGACAGGAGTATTTACAAATATTTAGATCTAATTTTAAAAAACAATTAAAGCATACCAAGATTCAAACGCCAGATGGTAAAATTCATCCCCTTAAATATATGCCTAATGATGACAAAACCACAAATTAGACAAACCATTAAAGAGCAAAGAAAACATCTTACCGATCAAGAAGTCAACGAAACCTCTTTGGAGATCACGAGGCAAATCTTAAAGTTAGAGCTATTTGAACAGGCAGAGGTTGTCTTCTTATATGCTGCATTTGAGACCGAGGTCCAAACAATCTATCTGGATGAACAGGCGAGGATTAAGGGGAAAAAGGTTGCTTATCCTAAAATTGAGCTTAAAACAGGGGCAATGGACTTTTATGCGACACCTCATTTCAGTGAACTACAGCCAAGCAGTTTTAGGTCTATGAAAATCTTAGAACCATCGCCTTTACAGCATAGGCAAATAATACCAGGGCCTAAGGATATAGTGATTGTGCCAGCTGTGGCCTTTGATAATCAAGGTAACAGGGTAGGATATGGTGGTGGGTTTTATGACAGGTATCTTAGTCGCTATCCCTACATCTATAAAATTGGCATTTGTATGGCTTTTCAGCTCACCGAGGCTATTGAGGCTGAGTTTTTTGATATAAAAATGGACTGTGTCTTAACAGAAAAGGGGTATCATTTGCCATTTTAGGAAGTATAGTATACAATAAGAACAAATGTTCTTCATTAAGGAGTAGTTGGTTATGATTACATATCTAAAGGGCAGAGTGGAAGAAATAAATGAAAATGCTCTAGTTATAGAGGTTTATGGTATAGGATACGAGGTGTTTTGCTGTTCACAGCAATTTTACGAGCAAATGGAAAGTAAAGCCAGTGTAACATTATATATCTATGAACATATCAAGGAAGATGGGCATGATTTATATGGCTTTAGGCATAAAGAAGAAAGAGAGCTGTTTAAAAAATTAACAAGTGTCAGTGGTATTGGGCCTAAAGGAGGTATGCAGATTTTAAATACTTATACAAGTCAGGAGATTATAAGTATTATTTTATCAGCAGACAGTAAGGCCTTAAATAAAGTAAGTGGAATAGGCCCCAAAACGGCTCAGAGAATCATTTTGGAGCTTAAGGACAGCATTGGGAAGATGGGTCTTTATGGTACAGAATTACTGCAGGCAGTTTATCTGGGAACAAGCACCCAAAAGGATGATGCAATAGAGGCACTGACTGCTCTAGGCTATGGGGCGGCAGATGCTAAAAAAGCTGTTAGTGCTATTTTTGATGACCGTGATACCAGTGAGCAACTTATTAAGAAAGCATTAAGTTTATTAGGATTATAGGAAGGGGCAGTGAAAATGGATAAAAGAATAATGTCTTCAGATTTGCAGCTAGAAGATCATGAAATAGAAAGTAATATAAGACCCCTTTCACTGAATGAGTATATTGGACAAAGTGCCATAAAAGAAAACATCAAAATTTTTATAGAAGCGACTAAAAAAAG